>JASLCR010000024.1 GCA_030145955.1 Candidatus Saccharimonadales bacterium | reverse complement strand
GTTCACGATGTCGCTTAATATGGGAGTATATGGCCTCGCATTGGCTCAGTCGCTTGTCGCGGTTGTTGAAATTGTGATTCTTTTCATCGTGATGGCGCGTCGTATCCCTGGTTTGTTTGGTGGTGAGTTTTGGCACATGATGGGTCGTATGCTCGTGGCTACGGTGGGAACGGGTATTATGAGTTACATGCTCGTAAAAATCTTTCCATTCAGCAGTACCGACAATAGCTTCCTGCTGACATTTCCGAAGTTTGCGCTAATTGCCAGTATTAGTCTGGCGTGTTATGTTACGTTTAGTAAATTCCTTGGCCTAAGGGAAGCAGATCCTGTCATTACTATTGCCCGAAGAATCTTCTTAACTGTGAAGAAATTAGTACTTAAACTACTTTTCGGTAGAGTTAACCTAACAAGAAAGTAGTTATGCAACAGTCTATTAGAAATTTTTGTATTATCGCGCACATTGATCATGGCAAGAGTACCCTTGCTGATCGTTTGATGGAAATTACTGGCACAGTAGAGAAGCGTGATATGAAAAGTCAGTTGCTTGATTCGATGGAGCTGGAGCGTGAGAAGGGAATTACTATCAAATTGGCACCGGTGCGGATGAAGTACAATGATGTTGATTTGAATCTAATTGATACACCAGGCCACGTAGATTTTAGTTACGAAGTATCACGCTCGCTTGAAGCGTGCGAAGGAGCGGTACTCGTTGTCGATGCGTCGCAAGGCATTCAGGCGCAGACACTTGCCAATGTGTACTTAGCGATTGAGTCAGGACTTGAAATTATCCCTGTACTCAATAAGGTTGACCTGCCGGCAGCGGATGTGCCGCGCGTGTCAAAAGAAGTAATCAATCTGCTTGGCTGCAAAGAGGAAGATATTCTTAAAATCTCTGCCAAAACGGGCGAGGGTGTACCGGAAGTGCTTGAGGCAATTATTGAACGGATTCCGGCTCCGAAAGGCACTGAAGACAAGCCAACACGAGCATTGATTTTTGATAGTTATTACGATGATTACCGAGGAGTAATTTTGTATACGCGCGCGGTTGATGGTGCAATTAAAAAAGGTGATACGATTCAGATGCTTGCAACCGGAGCATCAGGGCTAGCACTTGAAGTGGGTGCACTTTCGCCGACAATGCACCCAGAGCCGGAAATTGCGACAGGTGAGATCGGCTATATCGTAACCAACCTTAAGACGACACGTGAAGCAAAAGTTGGCGATACAATCACGACAAAACGTTCGACTGCGAGCGAGCCGCTTCCTGGCTATAAAAACGTCAAGCCGTTCGTCTATGCCGGCTTTTTCCCAACAAGTAATGAAGACTATAATGACCTGAAGGAAGCGGTCGAAAAACTATCGCTTAGCGATTCTGCTTTGCAGTTCGAGCCTGAAAATTCACCGGTGCTTGGGTTTGGTGTACGAATTGGGTTCCTTGGGTTGCTCCATATGGATATTATTCGTGAGCGCTTAGAGCGTGAGTATAATCTTGATCTTGTCGTAACAAATCCATCGACCGACTACCAGGTAACGATGACGACTGGCGAAGAGTTAGATATTAAAAGCGCTGCCGAACTTCCAGACGTAACGAAAGTTACTGAGATTCGCGAGCCGTGGATTAACGGCGAGATCGTGGTACCGTCGGAGTATATTGGTGGTGTGATTCAGCTGATTGTATCGAAGCGTGGCCAGCAAAAAAATCTTAGCTATATTGATGAGCGTGCACTGATATCGTTTGAGGCACCGCTCGCAAACTTACTTACCGACTTTTATGACCAACTAAAGAGTATCACATCTGGGTACGGCAGTTTCAATTACGAGCTTGGCGGCTATCACGCAGAAGATTTGGTGCGTATAGACTTTTACGTATCGGGCGAAATGATTGATGCCCTAAGTTTAATGGCGCATCGGTCTGAGTCGCAAAGTTTAGGGCGTGAAGTAGTAAAGAAACTCAAGGAAGTTATCCCACGTCAGAGCTTCCAAGTGTCACTACAGGCGGCGATTGGCGGTAAGTTTATTGCTCGTGAAGATTTAAGTGCGTACCGTAAAGACGTTACAGCAAAATTGTACGGTGGTGATGTTTCGCGTCGTAAGAAGTTGCTACAAAAGCAAGCCAAAGGTAAGCAGCGTATGAAGCGCTTCGGTAAGGTAGATATCCCGTCTGAGGCGTTTACGGTGATGTTGAAACGAGACTAATGCTCAAATATATAACGCATCCGATAGATAGTCGGATGCGTTTCTTTTGTAGCTGAGAATTACTTATTTATATAGCACCGCTGTTGTTTGAGTGCCACCGACACACAATTTTCTTGTACGATCCCATTTATAGCCGGTTTTACAGCTTCCTACACTCTCTACTTTAGTAGGCTTTACCTCAACCCATTGCCATGTTTTTCCGTCAGCAGTAGAGACAAGCACTTGCTTGCGACACTTGCCTACATGACCAGGAGTTGGATCTTGTGATGCACCTTCCGGACAAGTTGTCACTACGGCACCGGCGCCAGGCACGTATGTTGCTTCTTTATAACAGGCAGTTTTTGTTGAGTTTAACTTGTATGGTGAGTTGCAGTATGCGGTTTTATGTTTTGGCGCAGGCTGCTTTTTACCATTATCTTTGTTATCCTTTTTCGCACCATCACCTTGTGCAGCAATTTTTCCCTTGATGGTTGCTACCACTTGCTTGGCACTCTCTACATTAGCTTTAGCTGCTTTTAATTTTGCGGTTTGTGGCCACGTGTCCCGAATAGCTTGAATCTGGGCATTATATGCATTGTAATTTGCTTGTGAGGTGGCAAGTTTTGCTGCCCAGTCGTTTACGACAGCTTGTTGAGCAGTGATCTTCGCTGCTTTTGCGCGGTTATTTACTAAACGGTTGAGCTCTGCTTGTGCTTCGTTAAGCTTTTGCTGGCGGACAGGAATGTTGTCTCCTGCATTTTTCCGTTTGTTGTAGAGATCATCAATAGCTTTATCTTCGCTACGTTCGTTTGCACGCTTCTTATCCATAGCCGTCTGTGCCGTCTTTTCGTCGGTAAGTGCTTTATCAAGCTTTGTCTGTGCAGCAGTAAGTTCTTTTTGCAGTGCTACGTTACCGACGGTGTTTTGTCCGCCGGCGTTTGTCTGTTGCTTTTGCCAGGCGTTGTAGCCCACAAAGCCCACTACGCCGACAAGCGCAACAAAGAGAAAAAGCGCAACAAAGTGAGCTGCCCCTCGCTCGTGGAGCCTACGGTTTGTGAGTTGTTTCATGTGAGTGTTTCTCCTTGTGTGATATTTACTACAAGAATAAAGCACAAGCAGTAAAAACACAATAGAATTTTCAGACTAATCTCAGCAAAGAGAAGGTTACCAGTACCAGGATGGCTCCGCAAGGATACTATATGTCAGGACACCACCACCTGTGGCAATGAGTACAATAAGTGCGATGGTACCTATAACAGGGAGGAGCCTCTCTATATGTAGGCGTTGGGCAAGCCATACTGTCGCTATTATAAGACTCATGCCGGTCATTGGTAATAAGGGGAGTAAGTAGCGTCCGTTAATTGCAAGCGGTTCGCCTGTTGACTGATAGCTGCTGTACAGTCTAAAGATGAGAAGTAGTAAGTAAAGAGAGCCTGCAAATGCCGTAAGTGTGATGATGGGGTTGCGGGTTGCCTTTCTTATGGCAAATAAGGTGCTAATACTACCGATAGCAAGAAGTACGCTGAATGATCCAAGCAGTAAGGGGAGTGGCTCTCTTGTTCGGTAATCATTTGTTGGGCCAGCGACGGCAAATGTTAACCGTACTGCCATATCGGGTATCCAGTTTGCGGCAATGTATATCGGCAGTGAAACTGGGCGAAACTCTGGGCGCAGATCTTGCATAAGGAAGTAGTCGCGCCCCCAGGGGCCATAATTCAGACACGCTTCTTCGTCGAACACTTCGTCACACGCGGGGGTGAGGCTACCGTATGTGACGTAATTTGTTGCGTAATGTGCAGAAAAAAATGCACCAATGAGACAAAGAATTATGCCTATTATCTTGGCGTATTTTGGCAATCGTTTTGTCTCATTGACGAACCGCCCCCACTGTTTATCCCAAGCAATCTTCTTTCTGTTGACGTACAGTACTGCTATGAGCCACAAAACAACGCCGGCAGCTAGTGGAAGGTACGCATACTTGACGGGTGCCGTAAAAAGAATAGTAAGTGCGAGCAGGTACGTTTCTTTGGCAGGAATAGTTTTCGTTTTCTTAAAAGTTTTATACCAGCGCATGGCAAAGAGGAAAGTGAAGGCGGTGAGGAGTAGTAATGGGTTATCGTAGTTCACCTGTCCGGCGAGGACGGGTAAGATTGGAATTAGCGAGAATAGCGCAATAGCAAAGTTACTTTTTGCCTTTCCAAGACCTGCTTCTAAGAATGCCTGGCGATAAGCAACCAGCGCAGCGGTGACAGTTGCGACATTAATAACGCGCAGAACGGTCACAATACTTCTTTCGTTCCAGCCAAACGCCTCCATGAGACGATAGGGGAAGCTTAGTAGGTATTGCCACAGGTAAGATGGATCTGCTGCGGCCGAACCAAATGTTGCCATATCGCGAGTGTGTTCAATGCCATACGGCAGCCAACTTGAGGCGTATATTCTAATAAGTCCCATATGGAAGTCTTCGTCAAATGCCATTGGGTAGAGGCTAAAAATGGCAACCCAAAGTGACGAAAGCGTAAAAATACCTATTACGATGAGAAAGAATATGCGAGAAGAGAGTAGTGTCCGCAGAAGATTGCTTGTCGCAGTAAGACGTTGCATGTATCCACAAGTATAGCAAACTATTCCGACCCTTTCAGGCATGGTACGATGGAAGAATGCAGAAACACATTATTACAATTGCTGGCAAACCAGGCAGCGGCAAATCAACGACCGCAAAATTGGTGGCTAATATACTTGGCTACGACCATTTTTCTTCCGGTGACTTATTCCGTGCAATTGCGAAGGAGCAGGCGCAAGATGTACTGACGGCGAATGTTGCAGCCGAGAAAGATGCAACAATCGACCACCTTGTTGATCAGCGCTTACGTGAAATTGGCGAAACTGAGAGTGAAAAGGTGATAGATTCTCGTACTGCATGGCACTGGATGCCGGGCTCCTTCAAGGTGTATCTTGCACTTGATTTTGAAACCGCGGCTCAGCGCATTTTGGGTGCGATGGATACTGAACGCATAAAGGCAGAGCATATCCCAGAAGACCCAGCTGAGTATGCCAAAGTACTCGCAAGTCGGCTCGAGAGTGAGAATAAGCGTTACGATGCACTATATAGCATCAATCCTTCAAATGAATCAAACTATAACCTGGTGATTGATACAAAAGAGAATACTCCAGAAGAGGTTGCCAATAAAATTGTCGAAGCATATCGGCAGTATGTCGCTAGCTAGCACTCACCTTGCAGGAGTGCTAATTTCACGGTATAATGAGGCGTATGACAGGACGCCAGGCACAGATCTTAGCTGCAATTATTGAGCAATATGCAGAAGTTGCTTCTCCGGTAGGCAGCGTAATGCTTGCCAAGCTTTTTGGGGTATCGAGCGCGACAATTCGTAGCGAGATGGCGAAACTCGAAGAAGCAGGCTTTATCGAACAGCCACATACGAGTGCTGGCCGTATTCCGACAGATAAAGGATACCGATTCTACGTAAATACGCTTTCTGAAGCTCAGGAAAATACAATGACTCCACAGCTCGATCGCAGTGCACGGGCGATTGAGGCGCGCGTATCTGGCGCAGGGCAGCGTGCAGACCGCGCAATTCGTAGTGCTGTTGATAGCCTTGTTGATCTGACTGGCAATCTCGGTATGGCGACAATTGGTGACGAGCTCTATCTTGCTGGTATGGGCAATCTTTTTTCACACCCTGAGTTCTTGGGCGGTGCAAATGCGCAGAACGTTGCACGTCTGCTTGATAATCTTGAGCCATGGCTGCGTGAGGCAGCGCCAAATGAGCCACTGAACGTTTTTATTGGTAGTGAAAATCCAATCGGCAAGGCATCGGGGGCAACTCTGATCATTAGTCGATTCCGTTCACCGTATTCTGATCGTAGCTATATTGGTGTGCTTGGCCCAACACGTCAGAGCTACGCGAGGGTAATGCGGCTTGTGCGACAAACTGGCGCGATGCTCGAAGAGGTGCTATAAGTGGCAGAATGGCTTGGGCATTTCATGAGCGGCTGGCCAACATGGGCGATTGGCATGGGAATGATCGTTATTATAATTATTGCCATAGCGTATTACTTCTCTGAAGCAACTTTTACATCAACGCCGGATATTAAAATACCGTCACGGAGGAAAAAGAAGAATGGCAAAAAGTAATAAACAAGATGAACTTGAGCTGCAAATCAGCGAATTAACTCAGGACCTGCAGCGTACGCGTGCTGATTTTGAAAATTATCGCAAACGCGTTGAGCAGGAAAAGGCCGCTGCACGTGAAGCAGGACAGGCGGCGAGTATTTTGAAGCTCCTTCCGGTAATCGATAATATCGAGCGAGCTATCACGCATATTCCGGAAAATCTCAAGGATGATAAATGGGCACAAGGTGTTGTTGGTCTTGTCAAGAATCTTGAAAAGTCACTTGCTGGCATGAATGTCCAGCGCATTGAGGCAAAGCCGGGTACACCGTTTAACCCAGAGCTCCATGAGGCAATTCAGTTTGACGAAGATGCAGAGGGCGAGCACGAAGTGATTGCCGAAGAGCTGCAGGCGGGATACCTCATGAATGGCACTCCGATTCGTCACGCAATGACGAAAGTCACTCGCAACTAGTCTGTGTATAATTAAAGCAATATGTCGTGGCAAATTGCTATCATTCTACAGATCATCGCCAGCGCAGCGATGATTTTATATACCCGCCGGCTTTCATTGTCTGTCCGGAGAGTATTCTTCGGCGTGGCAGTTCTTTCATATGTGACAGTAGCAGGTGCGGGCTGGCTATACTCAAGTGTTGCAACAGGAAGCGATATTACATTTCCGTCGACAGCTATCTGGCCTTATCTCTTGATTGAAGGATTTTGTATTCCAGCGGCTTGGCTTGTGCAGTATAGGCTGATCTCTTATGTGGGAGCGAGTAATGCGGTTATTGCAACAACGCTCAATACCCTTGCGACTGCGGCTGCGGGTATATTATTGCTTCATGACAAGTTTACGATTTCATTTGTAGCAGGAGCGATACTGTTATTAACAGGAGTGTTTACTGCACTTCGCTTGCAACCCGACATGGTTCATAAGACACAAGTATCATTTGCTGTAAAAGTAGGGCTTGTGATTGTGGGTGCACTACTCTTCAGTGCAGGTATGTATGCTGAAAAGGTCGTCATTAACGACATGGGGTTTGGAGAATACATGGCATTCGGTTGGAGTATGCAGGCAGTTGGCGCGCTTGTACTGTTTGCACTCTTTGGACGGGCTGAACTGAAGCGCGTAGACAAGACGGCTATTCATAAAGGCGCCGTACTTGGTATTTTAACAAGTGTTGCGGGCGGGCTCTTCGTATATGCGGTGAGTATTGGCAGTCTCAGCCATACAATTATTGCTTCGAGCGGTAAGGCTGCAGTGGTAATGGTTCTGGCTGCACTGTTTCTGCACGAACGCAATGCCTGGCTGAAACGATTGATCGCTTTTGCATTAAGCGTTACGGGTCTTATGCTCATTCTGGTGTAGATTGATCTTTCTGAAATTGTTACACTGGTTTACAGGAAGAGGGATTTATGGCGAGGAAAAATACATCCATTGTCGTTAAGGGCTTGCAAAAGTCCTACGGCAAGAACAAGGTACTTAAAGGGGTGACTTTTAGTGTTGAGCGCGGCTCAATGCTGGCGGTACTTGGTCCGAATGGGGCAGGTAAAACTACAACGGTACGAATCATGAGTACGCTGCTTGGGTTTGACGGCGGCAGTGTTAAGATTGAGGGACATGACGTAAAAACGGAGGCAGATGAAGTTCGTCGTGTAATTGGTTTGACGGGGCAATCGGCTGCCGTTGATGAAATATTAACTGGTCGTGAGAACCTTGAACTAATGGGGCAACTGTATCGTCTGACCCGTGAGAGCGCCAAGGCTCGTGCGCAAGAATTGCTTGAACAGTTTGATTTAGTTGAGGCTTCGGGTCGTTCAGTAAAAACATACTCTGGTGGTATGCGTCGCCGACTTGACCTGGCGGTGAGTTTAATTGCCACGCCACCGGTTATATTTCTTGACGAGCCAACAACTGGTCTTGATCCACGCAGCCGTATTGCGATGTGGGAAATTATTAACAATCTAAAAAAGGCCGGTAAAACGATCCTTTTAACTACGCAGTATCTCGAGGAAGCCGACCAGCTTGCGGACAATATCGTAGTAATCGATCACGGTAAAGTGATTGCTGAGGGTACGCCGAGCGCACTGAAGCGTAAGATTGGCAATGATCGCCTTGAGTTGTCATTTAAGAACCTTGCAGCACTCAAGAAGGCAGAAGCAGCGCTTGGAAAACTAGTCGTCATGACTGACCAGAAATCAAACTCACTTAGCGTGACAATTCATACTACCGATAAAGATGTACGCACTGTGCTTGATACGGTTGCTAAGGCGAAAGTTTCAATAGAAGGTATGAGTATCCATAAGCCGACACTTGATGATGTGTTCCTGACGCTCACGGAAAAACCAGCTGACAAGAAAGGAGCAAAGTAATGGACGAGCCTAAGACGAAATTAGTATTTACGAAGCGCCCGCAGTGGTTGTCATATGCAAACGACTCGTTATTACTTATCAAGCGAAGTTCAACACATATTATCCGTAATACTGACCAGCTACTGGCAACATTCTTCCAGCCAATTATGTTTTTGGTTCTCTTTACGGCGGTGTTTGGTGGGGCGGTAGGACTAGCACTTCCGGGTGGAGTAAGCTACATTAACTTTTTAATGGCCGGCATCGTCGTGCAGACACTTGCGTTTGGCTCCACGACGACTGCAATCGCAATTGCCAATGATCTTCAGCGGGGCATCATCGACCGTTTCCGCAGCTTACCAATGAGTAACGTTGCGGTACTTAACGGGCATGTTGTATCCGACGTGTTTCGTAACATGATTTCAACAGTAGTCATGCTGCTCGCCGGCTTACTGTTTGGATTTAGTAGCAAAGCTGGATTAGACGATTGGCTTCTTATTGGGCTAATTATCATCCTCTTTAGCCTCGCCTTCTCATGGATATCGGCAATTATGGGTGTGATTGCAAAAAGTGTTGAGGGCGTTCAGTGGCTCAGCTTCCTGATTGTCTTCCCGTTAACATTTGCCTCAAGCGCATTTGTGCCAGCGCAATCAATGGTGGAATGGCTGCGACCATTTGCAGAGAATCAGCCTATTACCCATATTATTGAGGCTCTAAGAGCATTGTTAATCCAAGATCCGGTGCACTTCCCGGCTGGGAGCCACATATGGATTTCAATTGTCTGGTGCGTGGCAATCATTCTTGTCTGTATGCCACTTTCTGCCTGGCTCTTCCGTAAAAAGACAAGCTAGCAAAGGGTAAAATAGTAAATTAGCACTCTTGACATGAGAGTGCTAATTTGTGTACACTAGAGATAGTTTTGGCACTGTCCTGCGAGGAGTGCTAAAATAGAATAAGAAATTCTGTACTTAAATAATTCATGAAAGGAGGAGCTTCGCCGAAAAGGGCAAGGAAAAAGAGCAGACCGCGCATCCGAATTTACTTCGGTGCACGGCTCGATGAGAAAAAACGTAGTTTTGTCTCATAAGCGAAGCGCGAAATATTATGGGTAAAATTATCGGAATCGACCTCGGTACCACTAACAGTGCATTTGCATATATGGTTGCTGGCAAGCCAGAGGTGATTGCAAATGCAGAAGGTAACCGCACAACACCAAGTGTTGTAGCGATCAATAAAAAGGGTGAGCGTTTGGTTGGTCAGGTTGCACAGCGTCAGCGTGTGACAAATGCAAAGAACACTATCTATGGTGTAAAGCGTCTGATCGGTCGTAAGTTCGGCGACAAGGAAGTCCAAAAAGATCACGATATTATGCCATACGAAATCGTCAAAAAGGGCGATGGCGTCGCGGTAAAGATGGATGGTAAGGACTACACACCGGAAGAGGTATCTGCAATGATCCTTTCAAAGATCAAAGCCGATGCTGAAGCATTCCTTGGCGACAAGGTGACCGAAGCGGTCATTACGGTTCCTGCCTACTTTGACGATTCTCAGCGCCAGGCTACGAAAGATGCCGGTAAGATTGCTGGCCTCGAAGTTAAGCGTATTATTAACGAGCCAACAGCGGCAGCACTTGCCTATGGTCTCGAGAGCAAGAAAGATGAAAAAATTGCTGTCTTCGACCTCGGTGGCGGTACCTTTGACGTATCAATCCTTGAGCTTGGCGATGGTGTATTTGAAGTTCGTGCAACCAACGGTGATACACACCTTGGTGGTGAAGATTTTGACAACCGTATCGTTGATCACTTTATCGAAGAGTTTAAGAATACCGAAGGTGTTGATCTCAAGAAAGACAATGCTGCCCTCCAGCGTCTTAAGGACGAAGCAGAAAAGGCAAAGAAAGAACTTTCAAGCACTTCTAGCTACGAGATTAACCTTCCATTCATTACTGCTGATGCTGATGGTCCAAAGCACTTCGAGTATACACTTACTCGTGCCAAGCTTGAGGAACTTGTAAAAGACCTCATTGACCGCTTAGCTGAACCTGTCGAAAAGGCACTCAAAGACGCAGACCTCAAGGCAAGCGACATTGATGAAGTTGTGCTTGTCGGTGGTATGACCCGCATGCCGGCAGTTGTTGAAAAGGTAAAGGCTATCTTTGGTAAAGATCCACTCCAGGGGGTAAACCCAGACGAAGTCGTAGCTGTTGGTGCAGCGATTCAGGGTGGTGTGCTTCAGGGTGACGTGAAAGATGTACTCCTACTCGACGTGACTCCGCTTTCACTCGGTATCGAAACAATGGGTGGTGTGAGCACGAAGCTCATCGAGCGAAATACAACTATTCCTACCTCAAAGAGTGAGACATTCTCGACCGCTGCTGATAACCAGCCGCAGGTAGAGATTCACGTGCTCCAAGGTGAGCGTGAGATGGCAGCTGACAACAAGTCACTCGGCCGCTTTATCCTTGATGGTATTGCTCCAGCTCCACGTGGTGTGCCGCAGATCGAAGTGACATTTAGCCTCGATGCAAACGGTATCCTAAATGTGACCGCGAAAGACAAGGGAACTGGCAAAGAAAGCTCTGTGACCATCCAAGACTCTGGCAATATGAGTAAGGAAGATATCGAAAAAGCGCAAAAAGAAGCCGAAGCGCATGCTGACGAAGACAAGAAAAAGCGTGAAGCAGTTGATACGCGCAACCAGCTAGAAAATGCAATCTATCAAGCAGAAAAGCTTCCAGACGAGAACAAAGATAAGATTTCGGATGAAGACAAGAAGGTTCTCGAAGAGACTGCTACTGAGGCAAAGAAAGTTAAAGATGACGAATCTGCCGATAAAGATGCACTCGAGGCTGCATTGAAGGCTCTTAACGACAAGATTATGCCAATTGGTGCCAAGCTTTACGAAGCTGCATCAAAAGAGGAAGACGCAGCACCAGAAGATGGTGACAAAAAGTCTGACAAAGATGAGCCTGTCGAAGGTGAAGTCGTAGACGATAAAGATAAGAAGTAAGAATTCTAAAAATGTGACGAGGCCCGCACCGAATGGACGGTGCGGGCCTTTGACGTCAACTCATCTGGAAAGTTCCCTCTCGCTTGACGGCGTGGTAGTAGCCCTCCATCTGACCCTTGCCGCCATCGATGATGTTGGCCTGGAAGAGGAAAGCACCCGAACGTCCCGACTCGTAGCGGAGACCAGTTACGATAGCCTCGATGACAAACGAGCCTTCACCGGCACGGTTGACACGGAAGCGTACGCTGATCTTCTGCCGTGCGAACGCGTACTTGAGAGAATCCAGCATCTGGTCCAGAGAAGGACCGTCGCTGATGATGAGTTGATGTGAATTGGTGGACATCCGTCGCACCTTTCTGCTAGCCGATGAGTCCTCGGCAAACGGACGTCGTTCGATCAGTTTCCCGATCGACCACCTTGCATACACAAGGAATTCTCCCCGGTGAGGGATTAAGCATATTATAGCAAAAAATGACTAAAAAGTCAATAAAGGGTACAATAGTAGTACAACTAAACCAAAGGAGGGGAACATGGACGTGATGGGACCGATCGGCTGGATAGTACTAGGTGGTCTAGCAGGGTGGATCGCATCTAAATTTGTCGGCACGGACAAAAGTCAGGGGATCATTGGCAATATCGTCGTTGGTATTATTGGTGGTGTACTCGGTGGCTGGGTGTTTGGACTACTTGGTGGTTCAGGGGTAACCGGCTTCAATCTTTGGAGCTTCCTCGTAGCTGTCGTAGGTGCGGTCATCTTGCTGATGATCTGGAAAGCAATTACTGGACGAAAAGCAGAGTAAAGCTTCTGGCCTAATAAAATAAATCCCGGTGTTAGCCGGGATTTATTTTATTTGATATCAACGAGTTCAATGTCGAATACTAGATCACTATTTGGCGGGATATTCGCTGCTGCACGGACAGAGCCGTAGGCCATCTCACTCGGGATGATCAGACGGCGCATGCCGCCTACTTTCATGCCAGGCACGCCTTTTGTCCAGCCAGCGATGACTTGGTCAAGACCGAAAGTAATTGCCTCGCCGAAGTCGTGACTGCTTTGGAAGATAATGCCGTTTTTGCATAGTGCGCCAGTGTAATGCGCGGTGATCTTTGCACCCTCTGGCACGACAGCGCCGTCGCCTTCGTGTACGTCAATAATTTGTAATACTTCTACCGTATCGATTGGGGTAAAATCTGCTAGTTTTGTTCCTTCGTATTTCATAGTACTTATTATACCTTCTCTGGATACCAGGCCAACTCTACGTAAAGCGCCGCCCATACCATTCCGGGATCACCGCGGTAGATCGGTGCATAGTACCATGATCCATCAGCGTTGAGCATTTCTGGGAAGGTCTTATGTTTTTCGATCATCTGCTCGGCAAACTTTTTGCGCTGGGGTTCAAACGATGGATCGGCATACCGCCTAAGAGTATGAAGGTAAAAGAGCCCATGCCAACTCCATAGGCTATGCCCTTCGTAGTGAGGCATGATTGGCTTTGTCATCCACCAGTGATAGCGAAATACATCTTCCTGCTTGGTATAAATTAGTGCACATGGGTCATCGTGATTTTGCTCGAGAATATAGTCTGAAGTTGCCTCAAATAGAGTGCTATCGATAATGACTCCAAGGAAAAATGGCATCAAGGCACATTCGGCGCTAAAGGCATCGGTAATGCGGTCAGCGCTGAAGTACCGACCATTCCAATACCGAGTAATAAGCTCTTCTTGATATTTCTGTAAGGGGTATGGAAAGTTGCCTAGTTCAAGCTGTTCGACACAGTATGCCATGCGACCGATGAGCGCTACTGCGTATGCACTGCGGTCGTAGATAACTGCATCGCGCATCTCGGCAAATTTAATAGGGCGAACATGCCCGCTGGTATCGAGGTATTTTTTACGGTAGTGTGCGAGCTGTTCTTCCAAGAAAGCACGCTCTCTCTTGTTTAGGTCGTAGTTGCTGACTACCAGACAGTGCAGTAGCCATGGCAAGCTATCGACAGCATGCATTGGTGCGTTAAAACAGTTACCGGCTTTATCGATACAGGTGGTCACGGTTCCGGCACGACGATAATTAAGGAGTGCCCAGCGGATGGTATGAATGACATGGCGCTTGTAGCCGGTACGCACGAGCGATTCTGCGACGGTCCCAAAGTCGCGCACAAAGAAGAAATCAAAATGTCCAAGTGAGGTACGGAAAAAGTCGCCTTCCCATAGCTTCTCAACTATTTGTTCACAAATTTCCTGGGCATTACCATCAAAACGCTGTATTTTACCAAAGTAGCGATTATAAAGCTGTCGCCACTCGGCGCGGACAGAACCAACGACAATACCAAACCGACGAATAATAGGCTGCATTGCCATCAGTATAGCATCAACATTGTGCTTGTGGTTTATATCCGAGGAGGGTAAAGTAAAGACATATGGATATAAAGAAACAACTAGGGGCGCATTTTAAAGGCGAGCTCGACAACAACACAGAAACACTAGAATTTTATTCACATGACGCCAGTCTTTTTGAGCTGAAACCAGAGGTAGTTGCATTCCCAAAGGACTCTGAGGACGTTCAGCGGATTGTGAAATTTGTGAATGCGAATCGCGCCAAAAATCCTGGACTTAATATCACTCCGCGTAGTCGTGGTACGGATATGTCGGGTGGCGCTATCGGTCAGTCGATCGTTATGGATGTTTCAAAACACTTGAAGAAGCTCATTAAGGTTACGGGTCGTGAAGCCACCGTACAACCGGGCATGATGTATAAAGACTTTGAAGTCCAGACACTAAAAAAAGGCAGTCTACTACCAAGTTACCCAGCTAGTCGTGATCTCGCTAGTGTTGGTGGCATGATGAGTAATAACTCTGGCGGTGAAAAGTCACTCGAGTATGGCAAGACGGATAACTTTGTTACTGAGCTCAAAATGGTACTTTCAGATGGCAACGAGTATACAGTGAAGCCACTCAATAAGGCTGAACTGGTACGAAAGATGAGTCAAAAAGATTTCGAAGGAAAACTCTACAAGGAAACATTTGATTTACTTGAAAAGCACTACGACGAAATCCAGGCAGCAAAACCAAAAGTGAGCAAAGACTCAACCGGCTATCATCTGTGGAATGTCTGGAACCGCGAGACCGGTATCTTTGACCTTACTAAGTTATTTGTTGGTGCTCAAGGAACGCTCGGTCTTATTACTGAAGGGACAGTAAAGTTGGTACCGCGTCGCGAACACTCCGGGCTACTTGTACTTTTTCTGCGTGACATCAACAAGCTCGGTACGCTGATTCCAAAAGTGCTCGAACACAAGCCGGCAACGTTTGAAAGCTTCGACGACCAGACGCTCTGGCTTTCAATTAAGTTCATGCCAAGCTTTCTCAAGCTGCTCGGGCCAGCTCGTTTTATCAAATTGTTGATCACATTAATCCCCGATGGATTACAGCTGCTGCGTGGTATTCCAAAGCTCATTCTGATGGTTGAGTTTAATGGCAGTACTGAGGAAGAAGTGCGCCAGAAAATTAAGGCGCTTCACAAAGATCTCGGCAAACATCGTGCCAAGTACGAAATCAATGGGTTTGAAGAAACTCCTACTGAGGGCAGAAGCGAGAAATTCTGGATTATGCGACGCTACAGCTTCCAGTTGCTTCGTAGTAAGGTAAAAGACAAGCACACAGCACCGTTCATCGATGACCTTATTGTACCGCCGGAACATCTGCCTGCATTCTTGCCAAAAATTCGTAAGATTATTAAAAAGTACAAACTCTTTGCGACAATTGCTGGCCACATGGGTGATGGCAACTTCCACATTATTCCACTCATGAAGATTGAGGATCCGAAAGAGCGGGCTAAGCTTGAGCCATGTATGAAAGAGGTAAATAATCTCGTACTAAAGTATGGCGGAAGTGTTTCTGGTGAGCACAATGATGGTATGGTGCGTGGCCCATGGCTGGAGCAAATGTATGGCAAGAAAGTGCTTGGTATTATGAAGGAAGTAAAGCATATTTACGACCCAGACAATATCTTCAACCCAAAAAAGAAAACCGACGCCGACTGGGACTTCAGCTTTTCGCATATCCGCAAGAGCTTCTAACTTCCCCCTAGATTTGAATAATCGTCTGATTCTTTGTACCATAGAAAAAGGATAACCGGATTAAGTTAAGAAGATGGCACGTTTACCAAAACCAGGTTCAGATAGTGGCACATGGGGTGATATCCTCAACGATTTTTTGGATGAGTCGCATAATGCAGATGGCTCATTGAAATCAAGCTCCGTTGATAATGCTGGCGCCGTAATGAAATCTAACAATCTAAGTGATCTCACGAATGTGGGTACAGCTCGGACTAATCTTGGGCTTGGTGGTAGCGCAAGTCTGAATGTCGGTACGACGGCTGGCACGGTAGCTGCCGGCGATGATTCACGTCTGACAAATTCTCGTACGCCAACCGGTCCTGCCGGGGGTGATCTGGCAGGAACTTACCCGAATCCAACTTTAGCTACTTCAGGTGTGACAGCAGGAAGCTTTACTAATGCCAACATTACTGTTGATGCAAAAGGACGCGTCACGGCTGCCGCCAACGGCAGCGCAAGTGGCTATACCGGATATGGCGAAGAGTTTGCCTATGCCGAACGCACGACAAACTGGACGACTACAAATACCACCCTCTATGCGGCAGCAGCAGTGGTTGACGGGCTAACGATTAATGTGCCAGGAACTGGCAGACCGGTAGATATTGAATTTATTTCTCTCGTAACTCATTCGGTAAACGGCACAATTATCGGCGTGTACCTGCTGCAGGATGGCACGGCACAAGGGGTAACAACTACTGTTATCGCTCCATCATCCACAGGCGTGACATTGGTTATGCGTAAGAGGATTGTTATTCCAAATGGTGTCACAAGAACATTTCAGGTGGGAGCATATGGACTAACAGCCGGCACGACAACATTGGTTGCGTTTGGTGGCATTCCAATGTATCTCACAGCGACAGGAAGATAAGTGCTATGGCTATTCGCTCATACTCTGGTGTCGATGGGTACGCTGCGGCTGATAATTTTGTAGTGGTGACAGATACGAAATCGTGGCAAGGGAATACAGCTAAAAAACCACCGTTGATCTACTGTCACGGCGCGGGTAGCTCTGCTTATAGGACGTTGGCCGGTGTTGATGAAAGCAAGTTACTAACTAGCTTAGCTAAAGATTATGTAGTGATCTCGGGCGACTGGGGCGGGTTGCAGTTTGGCAATGATCTATCTATGGATATGATGAACAATGCGCTTGCGTACATTCGGTCTGAATGGAACGCGACTAATGACCCGCCAGTTGTTGTTGGGTGGTCGATGGGTGGCTGCCAGGTGCTTAATTATGCGCTAGATTTTCCAGTTACGGCGGTTGCGGCAGCGATTCCATTAACAGACCTTAATCGAGCATACGCAGAAAACGTACTCGGTATTGCTCCATATGTTGATCAGGCATATGGGGGAACATACGATCCGGTGGTTGATGGCGAGCGAAATGACCCTCTGACCTTTGCACATTTGATTCCGAATACTGTACCAATCTGCTTATTTGTATCGACTAATGATACGGTGGTTCCTCCTGAAACTGCCCATCAATTTTGTTGGAAACGGCCGTCAACCAAGTACAAAGAGCTCGGTGCCCTTGGCCACAGCGGTGCCGTGCCAGGCCTAAAGCGAGCAGATATTACTAGCTTTCTCGGTAATCCTACAGGCTATGTTGGCGATCCTGTTCCTGATCCTCCGACAGGGACAATTACCTACATGTCTGCAGGTGCACAAAAAGCCTACAGCACTGCAACGGCGGTTGCGATTCCTTCAGGTGTGGTGGCAAAAGACATTGTGATCATATTTGCAATGAGCGCAAGTGCCACAGCTACCTTTACATGGCCAAGCGGATTCGTCGAGAAAGCAAGAGTTGTCCAGGGCGCCATGACACTGGCTGTTGCGTGGAAACGTGCAAGCAGCTCCGAGTCTGGTACCTATACCATTACTGCGTCTTCGGGAGCGTACACTGCACAGGCTCATAGAATCAGTGGCGCCATAGCGACTGGCGATCCATTCCGGCAAACGCCAAATGCTGTTGGTAGTACCCCGTCTGAGCCAAACACCTCGCTCACTGCTGTACCTGCGGGTGATTTATTGTTCCATGCGGTAGCAGCTACGCACGGTTCACTTGTTCTTGCACCACCGAGCGGCTATACTGATCGTAATTCTGGAGGCATTCGGTTGGGTGCGGCTACTAAGCTGCAGGCTACGACTGGTGATACGGGTAACGTAAACGGTGGCAACACAACGGCAATTAATCCGTTTGCTGCAATACTCTTCTCATTGATATCGGCTTAGACGCTTATGGTAAAATACCAATATGAAGGCTAGGGATGGGTTTACAATAGTTGAGTTGCTCATTGTTATTGTCGTTATTGCGATTCTTGCTGCGGTATCTATTGTTGCCTATGGCGGTATACAAAATAGAGCAAACGATGCAGCTGTGCAGAATGATCTACGGAACTTAGGGCAGAAGACAAGGGCGTATATGGTTGATAATACCGAACCCCCTACGGCAGACCAGGCAGGGCTTGAGGGTATTGCGAGAGCTACTAAGTCGGCATATGACTCATCGACTCCCTTTACTACCTCTCTGCTCTACTGTCGGACGGCTACGGATTTTGGGTTTGTGGCGCGCAGCAAGAGCGGGCAATCGTATGTATGGCAAAATGGAACCATTCGCAAAATTACCTGGGGTGGGAATAATGATGATCTGGCTTGTGCATCAAATACAAACGTAGGACTGGTGTTCGGGTCTTCTACTCCAGGCTTTGGCTATACTAATCTCTACCGTAATGCGATTTGGCAGTCGTGGGTAAGTGGCTAGTTAGTTATTTTCCGGCTTCACTAAAATAAAGGTAGTTCTTTCATACCAGAAAAAGTTTCAATTGACAACTATATTAGCATAAGCTATTCTTGGAAAGTAAAAAGAAATAGGTGGCAGAGTGAAAAAAATAAACAGAATATCAATTGGTGTCGGATTGTCATTACTTATAGGCGTATTCTTGCCGTTGGCTATACCTGCACAAAATGCTTTAGCAACATTTCCTAAGTTAGTAAATCAAGAGATTATTTTTACGGCAGCGTCACGGACCACTGCTAATAATGGAACAGGTACATACTCATCTAATATCATCACAATTAATCCTAACGGTACAGGGAGGGCCGCACTTACAGACCATCAAACTCCAGATGAGGCTGCTGTATTAAACCCTGTATGGTCGCCAGATGGCAGCAAGATCGCGTACGTATGCCTTGATACATTGCCAGTAGGAGCACTTTGTATAATGAATGCTGACGGCAGTAATAGTCATCAGATAGCCTCAAGTGTAGCGAAAGGCATAAATGAGGAAGTATATCTTGCATGGTCACCTGATGGAACTGAGATTGCGGTACTGAATAATTCTGAAGGGCTTACTATCTATAAGGCCGACGACTCAGGCTCGCGAACGATCGATATATCAACAATCGCAGGGCCTTCATATATTGCAAGTGCGGCTACTATGAATTCACGGGTTGCATGGTCATCAGATAACACGTTGGCGGTTTCTGTCAGGCTTGTTAATGCTGCCGACAGTAGTTCTGCCGGGGTAGGTATCTTTACGATTAAACCAGATGGATCGCAGGCAACGGAGATTATGCGCGATCTATCGGTGAGTGTGCCCTATATTGCACTTTCGTGGTCGCCGGACAGTACTAAGATATTAACTAATGGTGGCCCTGCACCAAGTGGATTTTACTACGATACTCTTGTGGCGTATGACCGTTCTGGAAACGTGCTGCGCACGTACAATACGCGGAGTATGGGTCAGTATAATATTGACGCAGTATGGTCACCTGATGGTAAGCAAATTGCCTTTACGGCTATGAACGATTCATTAACTGTACCAGGGCCATATAATGACGGGTATCAGACTGGATCTAAAGCTGGAGAGCAAGTTCTGTATGTTATGGATGCTACGAGTGGAGTTTCGTCAGCCAATCCGATTGCTCTTGTTACTACGAGTGTAACTGGTCATGGACGGAGTATAGATTGGCGCGGAACTAATCAAGTGCAGCCACCTGTTACGGGTGGGGGCGGGAAGGCTCAAAATACTCCACTAGCTCCGGATACTGGTATTGCGCCAGCTATAGGCGCTACCGAGTATCTACATGGCGTGGGGCTTGGTGTAAGTGTAGTGATTATTTTCGGGGCTGTCGTTGGCCTTCATCGAAAAAATCGCTAGCCTACAAATTAAT
>JASLCR010000052.1 GCA_030145955.1 Candidatus Saccharimonadales bacterium | reverse complement strand
AGCGCTTTGAAATGGCAAAGAAGGCTGTTGAACAGCTGTACGCCAAGAAAGAAAAAGAAATCGAAGGCGAGATTTTGCGTAAAGTTGAGCGCGATGTTTATCTGCAGGTGCTTGACACACTTTGGATGCAGCATCTTGAAAATATGCAGCATCTTCGCGATGGTATCCATTGGCGCAGTGTTGGTCAGCGTGACCCACTCGTAGAGTATCGCTCGGAGTCGCAGAAGCTCTTTGACGGGCTGCAAGCAACACTTCGTGACGAAGTGCTTCGCACAGTGATGCATGTCCATAAGACAGATGTTGTGGCGATGGAAGAGGAAGAACATGAGACAGAGCTGACTCGACTTGCTGAAAAAGCGGTTGAGGCAGGGGTAAATGAGCTTGGTTCTGGTGAGGCTAATCGCGACGATGACTTCACGATCACGAAGGTAAAGAGTGCTTCGGAGCAGAATCGTGTCAAGAATCAGGCACGCAAGAAGAAAAAGACAGCCCGCCAAAATCGTAAAAAAGCTCGTCGTTAACTAATATAAAAACATAACTCTTTGGGCAGAAAGGCTCTGATTCAGTGAAACATACCGTTCAAGAAGTAAAATTAAAAAATGGCGCGCGCGGCCTCCTTATCGATGTTCCTGGCGCAACGGTAATGAGTTTTCAGTTCCAATTTCGGGCTGGTAATCGCTATGTAAAGCACAAAGACATCTACGAAACAGCTCATATCATGGAGCATATGGCATTTGGTGCCAATGCAAAATATAAAAGTGAGCATGAATACGAAGCTGAATTTACGAAAAACGGTGCCTATCACAATGCATTTACCTCTGATCTTTCGATGGTATATGTGGCCGACTGTGCTGACTTTGAGTGGGAACGGATTTTGGATCTGCAGCGTATGGCTATTTGCTCGCCACGCTTCAACGAAGCTGAACTTGAAGCCGAGAAGGGTAACGTAAAGAGTGAGCTTACGGGTTATCTTAATAACCACAACCGTGTGCTTTGGCCAAAGATTCAGCAACTTCTTGGCGAAGATATTTATACGTTTTGGCAGCGTATTCAAACGATCAATAATGTCACGCTTGCCGACATTAAGGAGCACTACCGCCGTACTCACACCGCTGAAAATATGCGCTTCGTGATTGCTGGTAAGTTACAGGGTCGCAAGAGTGAAATTTTGCGCCAGCTCGATGAATGGGAATTGAAGCAGGGTGAGCGATTCGACGTACCGAAAGATGATCTTTCAAGCGGCAACCCAACATTGATCCGCCGTAAAGAGGCAAGTAATCTTACATTCGGGCTGACACTTATGGTGCCACGCGAACTCAGTGATGAAGAATCAGATGCGATGGACGCTCTTGATCACATACTGACCGGTACGATGCACTCACGTATTTATGGTGCTGCGCGCTCGAAAGGTCTGGCATACGGCGTATTCTCCGATACATCAGCAGGCTTCCACGATAGTAGTTGGGACTTTGGTGGGCAGGTGAATCATGATACGGCACCAGCACTATTCGATATTATTGTGCGTGAGATTCGCGCCGTGCTAGACGGCAAGATTACCGAAGCAGAGCTGGATGCAGCAAAAAGCTACGCACTGGGTCGCCATCAGATGGGTGCACAAACTGTTTCACAGATCAGTAATTTCTACACGAATCGTTACTTTGCTGACGGTGTTGTGAAAGATTACGAGAAAGTGCCAGATGCTATCAATGGTACGACACTTGATTTGATGCGTACGACGGCAGAGAGCTTTATTGCACACAGCACATGGGTGTTGGCTGGTGTTTCTAGCGAAGATCGTGAAGAAATCATCAAACTTTCAGATAAGCTCAATACACTCTTCCCAAAAACAGAGTAAAATAGCTATATGAAGATTGCTATTGCTGGCTACGGTCTCGAAGGAAAGCAAAACTTTCTATATTGGAATACCTCTGAAAATGAGGTGGTAATTGTCGATGAACGAACTACGCTTGAGGATGTGCCGGCAGGTGCCGAGACGATCCTTGGCCCAGATGCTTTTAGCCAACTCGCTGACTTTGACGTGGTGGTACGTACAGCAGGCTTGTCACCGCGTAAAATCCAGACGAATGGCAAAATCTGGAGTGCAACTAACGAGTTCTTTACCAAATGCCCGGCGCCGATTATTGGTGTGACCGGTACGAAGGGGAAGGGTACGACCTGTAGTTTGATTGCATCGATTTTACGTGCGGCTGGCCGGACTGTGCACCTTGTTGGCAATATCGGTACACCGGCACTCGAAGAGCTCCCAAAGATCCAGGCAAGCGACATTGTTGTTTACGAGATGAGCAGCTTTCAGCTATGGGATATTGAGAAATCACCACATATTGCTGTGGTACTTATGATTGAGCCGGACCACATGAATGTTCATGAAGATATGAGTGACTATGTGGCAGCAAAGGGTAATATTGCAGCTCACCAGATGTCTGGAGATGTGGTAATTTTCAATCGAGATAATCAGTTTTCACAGCAAATTGCCGCAAAGTCTCCTGCCAAGAAGATTGAATATCCGTTTATGATTGATGAATTTATCTCAAGCCTCAAGCTGCCTGGTAAGCATAACCAAGAGAATGCAGCTGCCGCAATTGCTGCAGTGCGAGAGTTTGGTGTGAGTGATGATGAGATTCGTGACGGTCTTGCGGCATTCGAAGGACTACCTCATCGATTAGAAAAAGTACGCGAGCTTGATGGCGTAACGTACTACAATGATAGCTTCTCGTCGGCACCAGCTGCGACAGTAGCGGCAATCAAGTCTTTTACTCAGCCTGAAATTCTCATTATTGGCGGTACTGATAAGGGAGCTAATTTTACTGAACTTCGTGATGCATTATGCGCAGCCAAGAATATCAAAAAGGTGATTATTATCGGTGAGATTCGCCATAAATTGGCAGGTATTTTGCAGGAGGGGGTCGAGCTGAAAGTCTCCGACCTTCATACGATGACCGAAATCGTCAATTTGGCTCGATCATATGCTACTGTTGGTGACATAGTACTCCTTAGCCCTGCATGTGCTAGTTTTGATATGTTTAAGAGCTTTTATGACCGCGGTGATCAATTCCGAGAGGTGGTGAAAGCTTTGTGAGTCAATTTATCTTTGATGATTGGAGCTTTGACGAGGAATCAAGGACGGCAGAGTTTCGCTATTTTTTTCAAAACACCGATTATATTTTTTTGGAGAAAGTTGTCTTTGCGGGCGAGAGTACTGACTATGATCACGAAGTATTGGCACATGCACTTAATCTTGCCCATCTTTTGATTGGCACGTCATATTTCAAGACATTCCCAACTCGCGATATTGGTTTTTCAGACAGGACCATCGATACATGGCAGGCAAGTTTCCTGAACAATGTGTATCAAGAAGGCTTAAGTCAGTTTGCTTATGAAAATAATCTCACTCGTGGTGACCTTGCAAATTTCAGGGTGTCAGGAGAAGCTGAGGAAGCTCTGCCTTACCATGGTAAGGGTGTGGTCTCGCTACAGAGCGGTGGCAAAGACTCTTTACTTGTTGCCTCCTTGCTCAAGGAGGGAAATACTGAATTTTCATCGCTCTATATCTCGAGCACAAATCATTATCCAGCGGTTATCGATACTATTGGTCAGCCCATACGTCTTGTTAGGCGATTCATTGACCGAGAGGCACTCAAGCAAACGACTGAACAGGGTGGGAGGAACGGTCATGTACCAGTAACATTCATTGTACTGGCGATATCGCTTGTTCAGGCAGTGCTTGATAACAAGAACACGATACTTTCTGCGATTGGTCACGAGGGCGAGGAGCCACATGCGTACATTGGAGATCTGGCGGTTACTCATCAGTGGTCAAAGACTTGGCAGGCGGAGCAACTTTTTGCCGAGTACGTGCAGCGCTATATCTCACCTGATATCAGGATCGGATCGCCACTCAGGCAATATAGTGAACTAAAGATTGCGGAGCTTTTCGTTCAGAAGGCATGGGATAAATTTGGTCACTCTTTCAGTTCATGCAATGTTGCAAACTACGGCCAAGGGATGAATAACGAACGTCTTGCATGGTGTGGTAATTGTCCTAAGTGCGCCAATTCGTATCTGCTGTTTGCACCCTTCGTGGAGATGAATGAGTTACGGTCATTGTTTGGTGGCCAAGATTTATTCCATAAGGCATTCCTTCATGAAACGTTTAAGGGTCTTCTTGGTATCGACGGTATCATGAAACCATTTGAATGTGTGGGTGAGGTAGATGAACTACGGTTCGCCTATCACAAAGCGCTTGAGAATGGCTATCAATCATTACCTTTTGATGTACCAGCGGTGGATTTTGACAAAGATCAGGAATATCCAAGCCAAATGATACAATTATAAGTAATGCAACCTCTGAAAAAACGAGTAACCGACCTGAAGAGCGATATTGCCGCAGCGCTGGAGCGTCTGCAGATTGATGCGAAAAAAAAGCAACTGACAATACTTGATAACGAGCTTGCTGAGCCGGAGGTTTGGAATAACCCAACACATGCGCAGGAGGTGAGTAAAAAAGCAGCAGACCTTCGTTCGCTTATTGAGCCGTGGCAAACGCTTGCGGGGCAAGTGAATGATATCGAAGAGCTCATGGCACTTGGTGATGACAGCTTGCAGGCGGAGTTCGAGACGCAAATCACTGCACTTGAAAATGAATTTGCTGAGCGCAAAAAAGACCTGCTCTTTAATGGTGAGTATGACGACCACAATGTAATTCTACGTATCACGGCAGGCGTGGGTGGTACCGATGCACAAGATTGGGCTGAGATGCTCGAGCGGATGTATTTACGGTGGGCGGAAAAGACCAACATGAGCGCGAAAAATGTCGAACGTTCAGCTGGCGAGGAAGCTGGCATCAAGACAAGCGTGATCGAGGTTGCCGGGCCATATGCCTATGGTAAATTACGATCTGAGAATGGCGTGCATCGGCTCGTGCGTCTAAGTCCATTTAACAGCGATAATTTACGTCAAACTAGCTTTGCACTTGTAGAAATACTACCGCAAATCGATGTCCCAGAAGAAGTAGAGATTGATGACAAAGATCTTAAAATTGATGTATATCGCAGTGGCGGCCATGGTGGACAGAGCGTCAATACAACTGATTCGGCAGTACGCATAACGCACTTACCGACAAATACGGTAGTGGCGATTCAAAATGAGCGTTCACAGATCCAAAACAAAGAGACGGCCATGAAAATCTTACGCTCAAAGCTTGCACAAATGAAGTTAGAACAGCATGCTGAAAGGCTTTCGGATCTCCGCGCTGGCGAAAGCGCAAACTGGGGAAGTCAGATACGAAATTACGTATTGCACCCGTATACACTAGTAAAAGATACTCGAACAAAATATGAAGAGAAGGATGCGGGGAAAGTTCTTGATGGTAAAATTGACAACTTCATCACTTCATATCTTGAAGTATCGGGTGCGTTAGACTCATAGATAGCTACACGTCTGCTATAATAAGACAAGTAATGATTTTGTTAGATAGGGTAACGAAGACATATGGCAAGGCTACCAAGCCTGCCATCAATCGCATTAGTTTGCATGTCGCGCCAAAAGAATTTGTTATTTTGGTTGGAACAAGTGGAGCGGGTAAAAGTACGCTGCTCAAGTTATTGACACGCGAAGAGAAGCCGACGACAGGCAAGATTGTTGTCGGTGGTATTGATTACGATACGCTTAAAGACCGCCATATTCCACTACTTCGCCGCAAAATCGGCGTTGTATTCCAGGACTTTAAGTTACTTCCGCAGCGTACGGTGTTTGAAAATGTAGCATTTGCGCTTGAAATTGCTGGTATGACAAATCGTGAGATCAAGACCACCGTGCCACGTATTATTGAGCTCGTCGGTCTGCAGGGCAAAGAGAAAAGCTTCCCGCATCAGCTCAGTG
>JASLCR010000011.1 GCA_030145955.1 Candidatus Saccharimonadales bacterium | reverse complement strand
CCTCGACAACTCACACGTTGCAATCGCAAGTTTCGGTGGCATGTTCCTCTTGATGCTATGTCTCCACTTCTTTTTTGACAACAAGAAAAATGTCCACTGGATCGACATTGTGGAACGACCATTGCAGCGGATGGGGAAGTGGTGGACCTACAGCCTTGTTAGCCTCATAGTCCTCTTCGCTATCGTTCTATTACCTTTTAATGAGCATCCCGACGAGGTGTTATTTCCTGGCATCGCGGGCGTTATAACCTACCTCATAGTGCACGGACTCGCCGACCTGTTTACTAAAAAACAGGAGCAGTCTTCCGGCAAAAAAGCACTCGTTAAAACCGGTATGGCCGGCTTTATGTCATTCCTGTATCTAGAAGTGCTCGATGCCAGCTTCAGCTTTGATAGTGTTATCGGTGCATTCGCAATCACAAAGGATGTTATTTTAATTGCAATTGGACTGGGTATTGGTGCACTCTGGGTACGCAGTCTCACGCTATTTATGGTTCGAAAACGAGTACTCCACGCTTACCGTTACGTAGAGCATGGTGCGCATTACACTATCGGCCTACTAGCAGGAATACTGCTCGTCAGTGTATTCGTGCATGTACCAGAAGTTGTTGCTGGTGTCACCGGCCTGGCAATCATTGGACTTTCTATCTGGAGCTCAGTGCAAGCCAGCAAGGCACAGGCAAGTACAAAGAGCTAGCTCGTACGAATACGCCTGTACGCAAACTTCGCGGCCGGACGCCAATTACCGCTACTATCGGTATCAAATTGATAAATCTCGCCGTGTTTCACGCTGCTAATTTGCACTAAAGCGGGCATATATGGAGCAAGAGTTGTGTAGTAGTAGAGATCTTCTTTAGTAGGATTACGACGTCCGGGAAATACTTCACGAAAACGATCTTTAGCAAATTCATTAAAGTAGTCTGTTTGACCCTTTGGTGGTAAAAACAGTTCGGCCTCAAGCCCCATACGAGCGATTATTTTCTTGACATCGCCGAGTGTCACCCGAGATTCACCGTCAACATATACCATCAGCTCTTTTTTCTCTGTCATGAATACTGTTGCGCGCATCGTATGACTTACCGGAGCATGCGCAAGAATAACCTGCTGAATATCACAGGCGAAACCAAACACGGTCTTTGCATTTTGTTCCAGTGCCAGTTCATCGTACATCTCTAGCATCATATTACCTATAGTATACCACCGGTCAACCCCAACCCTCTGCTACAATAAAAAGAGATGACGTATAACTCCCGCTATCAGAAGCTTAATGAGGCCCAAAAAGAGGCCGTCGAACATATCGAAGGCCCGCTGATGGTTGTCGCCGGTCCTGGTACCGGTAAGACCGAGCTGCTTAGTATGCGTACGGCAAATATTCTAAAGAAAACCGATACTTTGCCATCGAACATTCTCTGTCTCACGTTTACCGAAAGCGGGGCAGACGCCATGAGAAAACGTTTGGTTGATATTATTGGTGCTGACGCATACAAGGTAGCAATTCACACATTCCATAGCTTCGGCAGCGAGATTATAGGACGGAATGGCGACTATTTCTACAGCAATGCTTCTTTCCAGCCGGCAAGCGAACTTGACGTCTACGAGGTACTGCGTGAAATCTTTAATAGCCTTGACCATGCAAACCCGCTTGCCTCAACCATGAACGGGGAATACACCCATCTTCGCGATACAATTTCTGTTATTTCGGAGCTAAAGAAGAGTGGTCTGACGAGCGATGAACTACTTGCGATCATCGATGATAATGAACGCGTGCTTGATGCCTGTGAACCGGCGCTAAAAAACATCTTTGCGGCAAAGATCAGTAAAACCACTAAAGACGAACTAGCCGAAGCTGCTCGATCAATTGCCGAGCTTGATCGTGCCCAGTTGCCACCCGGTATTGTGTCACTTGTTGAAACATTATCACTCAGTATCGCTCATGCCGTAGATAACGCAATCGACCAAGACTCTACAAAGCCAATCACCGCATGGCGCAATAAGTGGCTTGAGAAAAATGACCACGGCGATTTTGTCTTTAAAGATCGACGCCGTATTAAAAAACTACGCGCCGTCAGTACCATTTATTACCAATATCTTCTGAAGATGCAGGAAAGTGAATTGTACGATTTCGACGACATGGTGCTGCGCGTTGTTCATGCGCTTGAGGTGTTTGATGATCTACGCTTTAATCTTCAAGAACAGTACACGTACATTATGGTAGACGAGTTCCAAGATACCAACCTGGCACAGTCACGCTTACTACGCAGCCTCACGAATAACCCAGCAAATGAAGGCGCACCAAATATCATGGTGGTAGGCGACGACGACCAAGCAATTTATAGTTTCCAAGGAGCCGAGATTAGTAATATCTTGCAGTTCAAAGATCTCTACGAGACTACAAAGCTGGTTGCACTAAAGGAAAATTACCGCTCATCGGCTACCATTCTTGAGGCAGCACGCAAGGTAATTGAGCAGGGAAGTGAGCGCCTAGAGCGCTACGTTGCCGAGCTCGATAAATCACTCAATGCCAACAGCGCACCATCTGAAACATATGTTGAGCTTCACGAGTTTGATGGCCCGCCGAACGAAAAAGCGTGGCTAGCAGAACATATTGCCTCGAAGATAAAAGGCGGCACACCAGCTCATGAGATTACTATTCTTACAAGACGTCACCATGAACTTGTAAGTCTGTTGCCGTATCTTGCGAATGCGGGTGTAGCAGTCAACTACGAGCGTCGCGAGAATATTCTTGATAACGAAATTATTCAGCAGCTCGAACTCCTTGTTCGTTTTATCTCTGCGACCGCCCGCGAACAACATATCGAAGCCAATGCACTGTTGCCACAACTACTCGCACATCCGGCATGGAATATTTCGCCAGCAAAATTATGGGAGATAAGTCTTACGGCGCAGCGAGAAGGAAAGCTATGGCTTGAGATTATGTCTGGCGATAATACACTTGCTCCACTACAAACTTGGCTACTTGAACAGGCCGCCTCGAGCATTCACACACCGCTCGAGCCACTCCTCGATACACTACTTGGTAATCCGTCTATCGTAACAGAAGAGTCGTACCGTTCACCGCTCTATGACTACTTCTTTGCAGGTGGCGCGCTAAGTCCGGATGCTCAGTATCTTGATTTTCTCAATAGCCTCCGCACCCTGCGTGAACACCTGCGCGAGCATCGCACGATCAATGTACAGTCACTCGACACATTTCTAGAATTTCTTGATCTACACCGTGAGCTTGGCT
This sequence comes from Candidatus Saccharimonadales bacterium, assembly GCA_030145955.1. Taxonomy (GTDB): domain Bacteria; phylum Patescibacteriota; class Saccharimonadia; order Saccharimonadales; family Saccharimonadaceae; genus JASLCR01. The sequence goes on along the minus strand of JASLCR010000011.1, from coordinate 1,415 downwards.
CTACGATTACCGCAATTCGCTCTGCCTCCGCCACATCGCTTTCTATGATTAACCTCATGACCGCACATAAGTCGAAGGGTCTCGAGTTTGACCATGTTTATATATACGATGCCATTGATACTATGTGGGGTGAACGCGTGCGAAGCCGTAGCCGTTCGATCAGCTATCCAGAAAATCTTCCCCTCGCACCAACAGGCGACGATTACAATGAACGTCTGCGACTTTTCTTTGTAGCAATGACGCGTGCCCGTAACACACTCACCATCACACATAGCACCACAATTGATAATGGCAGTAGCGCTGCAGTTGCGAGCTTTCTATCCGGTATTGAAAGCGTAAAGCACAAAGCAGATGAACTCAGTACCGAGGATCTTACCACCCAAAGCCAAGTAGCGTGGTACCAGCCTATTACAGAACTATCAGAAACAACATTGCGTGACCAGCTAGCACCTGTACTTGAGAAGTACCGCCTTAGTGCTACCCATCTCAATACGTTCTTAGACGTATCACAAGGCGGGCCCGAGCATTTTCTCCTTAATAATCTACTAAGATTCCCCCAGGCTATTTCTCCTAGCGCCGCCTATGGTTCCGCCGTTCACAAAACGCTTCAACGGGCACACGCGCACTTGTCGAGTACCGGCAATCGCCGGCCTATTGAAGACCTTATGAGCGACTTCGAGACAACACTTACCGAGGCACCCCTCTCCGAGAAAGATCGTACACTATACCTCGCTCGCGGTCTTGATTACTTACAACAGTTCTTGCAGCAAGAGTACGATTCATTCACGCCCACCCAGCAGCCAGAACTTAACTTCCGCTACCAACAGGTACAGCTTGGGGATGCCCGTCTTACCGGTTCACTCGATGTAGCCGATATCAACACGGAAGCAAAAACAATCGATATCATCGATTACAAAACCGGAAAGGCAAGTCGATCCTGGCAAGGTAAGACCGACTACGAGAAAATCAAGCTGCATAAATATCGCCAGCAACTCATGTTCTATGAACTGCTTATTAAACACTCTCGCGACTACAGGCACTTAACGCCCACCCGGCTGGCATTGCAATTCGTAGAGCCGACAACAAGCAGTGAAATCATCTCGCTTGAATTCAAGCCATCGGAAGAAGAGCTAGCGCAGTTCGGTCAATTAATTCAAGCCGTCTGGAAGCATATCATCACCCTTGATCTTCCTGACGTATCAAAATACCCCAAAAACTACAGGGGAATGCTTGCATTTGAGGCAGATTTACTTGAAGATAGCGTCTAGCTATTGACGCTCAATCTGTATCGTGATATTATATGAGTACTTTTAGGTGGTTGAGCGGGTAGCTATGGTTGCGAGAACGATATTCATTCACGCCACTCTAGCTGCCTACTCCTGTCTGAAAGTACTTTAACAAGACAGGAATAGTGC
>JASLCR010000013.1 GCA_030145955.1 Candidatus Saccharimonadales bacterium | reverse complement strand
TACGGACAGAAAGCGGGACGAGACTAATGCATAATTTTGGTACAGTATTTCGATTTGAAGTAATGCGAACATTGAAAAAGAAAAGCTTCTGGCTTGTTAGTCTGCTTTTTCCCGTGATGATTGGTGCTGTGGCGGGCATCATTTACTTCTCTAACAAAGCGACTGATGAAGCGTTAAAAGATACTGGCAAGCAGAAGTTTAGTTTTGTCGTTAAGGATGATTCGAAGCTGGTAAGCTCTGCGATGATTACCGCTATGGGCGGCAAGCTTGCAGAGTCTCGTGACCAAGCGATCAGTGAAGTGAAGGCCGGCAAAGTTGATGCATTCTTCTTCTACCCAAAGGATATTGGTAAGTCAAAAGTTGAGGTCTACGGTAAAGACGTCGGGCTATTCGATAATGGTCGGTATGATGGAGTGGCGAAGGCGCTTCTTAAGCAATCGGTGACGGGTACTGTTTCTGCAGAGGCGGCTGCAGTACTTGGTGGTGCAGTGCAGAGCGAATCGGTAACATATCGTGACGGAAAAGAATACAATCCATTCATGGAAATGATTGCGCCAGGCATCTTCCTCGTACTCTTTTACTTAATGATTGCAACATTTGGTAATCAAATGCTGAACGCAACGATCGAGGAAAAAGAAAACCGAGTAATTGAAATGATTTTGACGACGATAAATGCAAAGGCATTAATCGTAGGAAAGATTTTTTCACTCATCGTGCTTGGTTTTATGCAGATTATTGTCGTGATGGTGCCCGTGTTGATTGGTTATTTGCTACTGCATGATAATCTCAATCTTCCTAACCTTGATTTAGCTAATTTGCCACTTAATCCAGCGCGAATTGGTATTGGCTTTGCGATCTTTGCGATAAGCTTCATTTTGTTTACGGGACTGCTAGTAGCGATTGGTGCAGCAGCACCTACTGCCAAAGAGGCAGGAAGTTTCTTTGGAGTTGTTATGCTCTTTATCTTTGGTCCGCTCTATGCAGTGACACTATTTGTGTCTTCTCCTGAAATGCCGATAGTACAGTTTCTTAGTTATTTCCCATTCACTGCACCAATTCCACTGATGTTGCGTAATGCCGTAGGTAATCTTGAGTTATGGCAGGCATTACTCGCATGTGGCATTTTGGCGATCACAGCGGTGATCATTATGCTACTTGCTGTACGAATCTTTAAGTATGGTGCATTAGAGTACGATCGACGACTCGGTCTAAAGGAGATCTTTACGCGTCGAGCATAGAGTAGGGGTAAACAGGGTAATATCACAATTTAGACGGAGGCATATGATAGAAGTTAAGAATATTACGAAGCAATATGGAAAAAAGAAGAATCTTTTCACTGCACTTGATGATGTCAGCTTGACGATACAAGATGGCGAGCGAGTGGCAATTATTGGTAAGTCGGGAAGCGGTAAGAGTACATTGATGCACGCAATTAGCGGCCTTGATCGGCCGCAGACTGGCGAGATTATTATCGATGATCAAGATATTTTAAAACTCAAGGCGAAGCAAATTGATAACTTCCGTTCCCATAAAATGAGCTTCATCTTTCAGAGCTTCTTTGTGCAGGGAAATGAAACATGCTACGACAATGTAAGTTTGCCACTTGAAATTGCTGATGTGCCGAATCGGGAGCGACGTGCCCGCATTGAAGCAGCTCTTGAATCGGTAGAGTTGCTTGAAAAGAAGAAATCTCGCGCTCGCGACCTATCTGGTGGCCAAAAGCAGCGCCTGGCAATTGCGCGCGCAATTGCTTCTCGCCCAAAGATTCTCTTCGCCGATGAACCAACAGGTAACCTCGACTCTGCTACTGGCGAAGTGGTTGAGAAACTACTCTTCGATTACTCGAGGAATAATGGCACAACACTCATTGTTGTTACTCATGACCCAGATCTTGCGGCAAAATGTGATCGACAAATTTATATCAAGGATGGCAAGATTGAAAAAATTACTGATAGCAAAATGACGAAAAATAATCAATCTTCCAAAGTGAGTCTGCGCCAAAAAGGAGGTATCCAATGAAAATCCGAGATGTTGCACGACGTGCTGGGCGAAGCTTGCGACAGGCAAAAGTGAGGACATTGTTTACGGCTCTCGCAATCAGCGTGGGTGCCTTTACGATTACCCTTGCACTTGCTGCAGGTGCTGGCGGGAAGGCGTATACCGATGAGCTCATTAATAACAACGGGGATGCGCGAAGCCTAAATGTATTTGCAAAACAGCCTGATCAACAGTCAAGCAACAAGCCAAAAGAGTATGGTCAGGAGTCAACGGGAAGTTCGACGCAGGGACTACTATCGCAAAAAGATGTTGATAAAGTGAGTCGTGTCAACGGCGTAGCATCAGTAATCCCAATGTACAATGTGAGCGCACTTTACATGCAGGGTCCAAACAGCAAGAAGTACGAAACTTCACTGAGTATCAAGGCCGACCAGACAGGTATGGAGCTTGTTGTTGGTTCGCTGAAAAATAACCAGCCAGATAACGGGAAGGTTATTGTCTCGGAAGACTATATTTCTTCACTTGGCTTTAAGAATCCTAAAGATGCTATCGGTAAAGAGCTTACACTTCATATTGCGAAACAATCGCTTAACCTAGCCCAAGCACCAGAAGCAAAAGATATGGTGTTTATAATTCAAGCAGTTGATAAGAAGTCGCAAACAGCGCTGAATTATCAAAATGGTATTCGAGTGTCATCAAGCGACGGTAGCGCAATTTACAAATACCAGGTGCCGGCAGGCCAAGCTGATACGTATTACGGTATGATTGCGCGTGTGAAAAATGATGCTGATCCTGTGACGGTACAGAAAGCCGTTAAAAAGGCTGGTTACGAGGTATTTTCCATTAGAGACGTGCAAGAGTTACTCTTTACGTTTGTGAATATCGTCAGCTATGGTGCTGCCGGCTTTGGTGCGCTTGCTATTCTGGCTTCAATTTTCGGCATCATCAACACCCAGTACATTTCAGTACTTGAGCGTACCCAGCAGATTGGTCTCATGAAAGCGCTCGGCGCTCGGCGCAAAGATATCGGCCGACTCTTTAGATACGAAGCTGCCTGGGTTGGCTTCTTAGGCGGGCTTCTCGGCACGATAGGCGCGTTTTTAGTGGGACTTCTCAATCCACTTATTACCAAACAGTTGGATTTAGAGAAGGGTACAGAACTACTCAAGTTTGAGCCACTGACAAGTGTCGTTTTGGTGCTGGGACTCATGATTATTGCAGTTTTGGCGGGCTGGTTCCCGAGCCGGAAAGCTGCCAAGCTCGATCCGATCGAAGCGCTAAGGACAGAGTAGAGGCTCTGCCCCTTCAGCTAAAGTTTAGTCAGCGCCTTATGCCTTCGGCTTCTATGGTGTTCTCATGGTATAATTTCAAATATGTTAGACATACGTTATATCCGAGAAAATCCAGAAAAAGTACAGCAAGCCGCTAAAGACAAAGGCTATAACGTATCGATTTCCGAACTTCTAAAGTTTGATGATGAGCGACGTGAGCTGCAAGGCCAAGTTGACGAGCTGCGCAAAAAGCGCAACGACAATGCTGCCAAGATGAAGGGCGGCAGACCTGAGCAATCACTGATCGATGAGGGTAAGCAGATTAAGGTTGAGCTCGCTGAGCGCGAAGAATATCTGACAAATGCTGAAAAAGAATTCACTGACTTACTATGGCAAGTTCCGAATATCACGTTTGATGACGTACCGGTTGGCGGGGAAGAAGATAGTGTCGAAATCAAGCAGTGGGGTGAGCAAAAAACTGGCGCAGTTGATCACCTTGATTTTGCCGTGAAGCGTGATTGGGTAGACTTTGAGCGAGGGGCCAAGGTAGCTGGTGCGAAGTTTTACTTCTTAAAAAACGAACTTGCACTGCTTGAGCGGGCACTCACGCAGTATGCACTCGACTTTGTGACAGAAAAGGGCTTTGGCTTCATGACGGTGCCTCATATGGTAAATAATCGAATCGCGCAGGGTGCGGGATTTGCTCCTAAAGGTGACGCCAGCGGCAATGAATACTTTATTGAAGATACTAGCTTGACGATGATTGGCACCGCAGAGGCGCCGCTCACTGGTTATCATGCTGATGAAATTCTCGACGAAGATGATCTGCCGCGGCTGTACGTTGGCCTCAGCCCGTGTTATCGCAAAGAAGCAGGTGCGGCAGGGCAGCATACCCGTGGACTCTTTCGTGTCCATCAGTTTAATAAGCTTGAGATGTATGCATTTACATTACCCGAGAAGAGCCAGGAAATGCATGCACAGATATTAGCGATTGAAGAGGAGTTGTGGCAGTCGCTCGGCATCCCGTACCATGTTATTAATATTGCCAGTGGTGACCTGGGCGCGCCAGCAGCAAAGAAATACGACATTGAATATTGGTCGCCAGTTGACGGTACCTACCGCGAACTTACTAGCTGTTCAAACTGTACTGACTTTCAGGCACGTAACCTCAACATCCGCGTCCGTCGTAAAGATGGCTCGCTCGAGACAGTCCATACACTCAATGGTACGGCAGTCAGCCTTGCTCGTTCACTCATTACGGTGATCGAAAACTTCCAAAATGAAGATGGCACACTGACGGTGCCGGAAGTTTTGCGACCATATCTTGGTGGTCGAGAAGTTATCTGATATGTCTGCAATTGAAGTAGCTTCGGGGATTGTTTGGCTTGATGAGCTGCAATCGCTTGACTGCACTGAACTTGCAACGAAGAATACTACGAGAGAACACGCCAAACTTTACATGCAGTTGGTTGATATCTTTGACGAACATCAATCCATTGACCGGTTAAAGGGAGGGGTCGACACGCTGAATGCGTATGACGTTGCAACTTTAGGTGGAGATATAACTCGGGACTGTGCTGTGTTCGACGCTAAGACTGGAGAACAGATAGGCTGGATACCCTGTACACATGTTAGGCCAGAGCTGGAGCGTTTTGTAGATGCTAATGGACAAACTTTTTTTGTCATTGATCGTGTGCATGCTGATCGATATACGCCTAAGAAAGCGTTTGGTGTTACAGCTCTTACTGCAGTTGAACTGAGTGACGGTGAGATGTTGCCGATGCAACCCCACGTGATGAGAGCTGTTCGTAAATTTATTACTAGATTCAATTACGTTAATTAGCTAATAATACTTGTAAAATTCAAATTTATAGCAAAAAGTGAATAATTACAGAAATTCACGAAGCGTGATGATTAAGTCATCAGAAGATATATAGCCAGCAAACTTATTTGTGATAATGCGCAGTGCGCTCGAAGGATTGGAGCCGGCTTTATGGATACAGATGATCGGCATGTTCGCATCATTTGCCCAACCAAGCTCGATACCTTGACCGGTAGAAGGGTAAGATACCTCCGCAAGCACAAGGTCAGAGCTACGAATAACTTCTTTCGTATCAATTACTTCATCGCCATGCTCGTGGGGCAGGAATATATCATGCTCACTAAAACTTTCTTTGAGTGGAGTGTACAGTTCGGTCTTGAAATCAAAGCCGGATGAATGACTGACATAAATTTTCATATGTTTATAGTAACAGTTTTGGTTTTATTTCGCTTTTCGTCCTTTTAGACTCATCAGCGTAAGTACACACTTACGGAAGCGAGCATGACAAGCAGACATAGGGTTTAGGAGAAATCACGACGGATCGTGAACCTAGGTTTTGACCTATATCCACTTGCCATGCTCGTCGTGCTGGGTTTAGCCCAGCTGCCCCACGATCCAGCTTTGGAGCATCATGAAGAGCCATGTCAGTCCACCAGATGCTGCCAGGAAGACGAGCCCCCAGCGTGCGTACCGCCACTTGAAGATCAGTAGCGGCAGGATGGGCAGCATGGCCATCGGCACGAACAGTAGCAGTGTCCGGGCGTCGTTGACGGCTCCTCGTGGTAGACCTCCGATGAGGGCGACGCCGAAGATGATCACCAGCTGCACAGAAAGCAGAATCATGACACCTCCGATGAGGGCTGCAAGCCAGCTGTCCGTGAAGCGGTAAGCGAGGCGTGTCATGACGCGTCGCTTCTCATCTTCGTGCTCGATGTCGCCCCGGAAACGGAGGATCTCGAAGTCGTTGGAATCCATGGATTTCTCCCTTGGTTGATGAATTGGCCTAAAGTACAATGAGGATCACGATACTTTAGGCCAATTCATCTGCCTGCCTGTCAAAGTACTTTGGAAGTTTCCACCTCAACAAAGTATGCATATTATAGCAAAATAAATCAGAAAAGTCAATATGCATCTCATGCTAACTATGCTAAAATAGGAATACAATCCTAACCAAAAAAGGAGGGTACCTATGATAGAGTCAATCGTAATTTCCGGAGTAAAATATACACCGGATGAGCAAACAAAAAAGTACGTACGGCAAAAGATTGGCCGGCTCGATAGATTCCTCCCGCGTCACGCACGAAAGACTGCCTCTGCAGAAGTGAAGCTCAAACAGGTAAACCGTGATCACGGCAACAAATATGAAGCAGAAATTCTACTTCATGTACCAAATAAAGAGCTGACTGCGAAAGATTCTACGCTCAATATGTACGCGGCGGTGGATATCGTCGAGCACAAGCTTGCTAGTCAACTTAAGAAATATAAGGATGCGAACGTATCACATATTGGCAAGACGCGCGCGGCACTGAGCCGATTCAAGCGTAGCTATGCACGCGAACAATAAACTTATTGGTATAAAAAGAGGTGAAAATTTGACAGTTCACCTCTTTTCTATTGAGGCGAAAAGGCGTATACTAAGGGGAGTTTATTTCAGAAATTACAGACTGTGAGGGGAAGATGCCTAGCGTAAATCGGCAAAAAGTGCTAACAAAAGTGTTTGGTGATCCACAGAAGAAGATTTTAAAGCGTCTTCAGAAAAAGGTGGATGCAGTCAACGCGCTTGAAGACAAGTATAAAAAAATGACAAAAACAGAGCTGAAGAAGCAGACTGAAGTGCTGCGTAAAAAGCTCGAAAATAAAAAAACAACACTTGATGATATCTTACCAGAGGCATTTGCAGTCGTGCGTGAAGCATCTGACCGGGTGCTTGGTATGCGTCACTATGATGTGCAGTTGATCGGTGGTATGGTACTTCACGAAGGCAATGTGGCTGAACTCAAGACCGGTGAAGGTAAGACCTTGATGGCGACACTGCCAAGTTATCTCAATACACTTGAAGGACATGGTGTCCATGTGGTGACAGTGAACGACTATCTTGCACAGCGTGACGCTGGCTGGATGGGTGAGGTGCATCACTTCCTTGGACTATCTGTTGGTGTGATTATCAACGAAGCAAGTTTCCTCTATGATCCGAAATATGACAATGAAGATCACGACGATCCTCGTATGCGCAAGCTACGTCCCGTCACTCGTAAAGAAGCGTATGCAGCAGATATTACCTACGGTACAAATAATGAATTTGGCTTTGACTACCTGCGTGACAACATGGTGGATGACGCTGAATTGCTCCGCCAACGCGAGCTAAACTTTGCGATCGTGGACGAGGTAGACTCAATTCTGATCGACGAAGCGCGTACGCCACTCATTATCAGTG
>JASLCR010000064.1 GCA_030145955.1 Candidatus Saccharimonadales bacterium | reverse complement strand
GTCCGCCACAGCTTGCTGCATATGTATCTGAGCCATGCAAAACTGCAATAACCATCGGTACGGCTAGTAAACTAAGTGCAAAGAAGGCTATAAAAAAGGGGCTACGCCGCATGTGTAATCGACTCATATTCTGTCAATAATAGTAGTACAGAGCTTATGGTTCCGCAAGGTACTACAAGGAGAGATCGATAATTTCGGCTTCGATAGTACTGTCGCTGCGTAAATCTGTTGCGGTGATAATCGTCTGGTAGCCTTTAAGCGCCCCGACAAGCTTCGATTCCCGGTAAGGGTCAAGTTCGGAGAAAACGTCGTCGAGTAGAATAACTGGTTTCTGTCCGCTATGGTGCTCTTGTAGCTCAATTTCAAGCAGCTTAAATGCGAGCATTAATGTACGCATTTCACCTCGTGAAGCGATCTCGTTTGCTATGTGACCATCAAGCGTTAGGGTGATGTCGTCGCGGTGGGGTCCAGAGGAAGTGTAGCCACGTAGTGCATCAGATTGTCGATCAGTTTCAAGTTTTGAAAGCAGGCGCTGCTGGAAAAGCTCGGTATCAAGTGCTGTAAACGGGGAAATGTAGGACGCCTCCACAATATGTTCGCTATCAGCAAGGATAGAATAGAGGCGCGAGAGATGCTGGTTGCTTTGAGCAAGAAAATTAACACGAGTACGCATAATGGTTGCACCGAGTTCGGCAAGTTTCACATCCCACGCAAAAAGGTGGCTTTCCCATATATCGTGCTGTAGATGCTCATATTGCTTTAAAAGCTCATTACGCTGCAAAAGGGTGCGCTGGTAGCGATTCAGGACAGTTGAATATGTAGGAGACAGGCGGCTAATAATGCCATCAAAAAAGTCGCGTCGTCGTTGCGGACTTGAGGAAAGCGACCGCAGCTCTTCGGGGTCAAACAAGACAACTGGTAGACGTTGAGCCGGAGACAGGCGTGCTGACTTTTTATCTGAGATGTTAAATTCTTTCATAAGTTTGGCATCGGGGGTAATGTGGAGTGAGACGCGGCGCTGCTCTTGGCTATCAAGTTCGAGTTTTACCTCAGATCGCTCTGTATTGTGGGCAATGACATCGCGATCACGCCCACGAAAGCTTGTTCCACGTAGTGCGAGATAAATTCCCTCAAGGAGGCTCGTTTTACCTGTGCCATTTGCGCCAAGCAGTAGCGTAGTTTCAGGATGAAGTGGAATCTGACGCAGCTCGTGCGAACGGAAATTATGGACGGTCAGTGACGATAGCATACTATCTAGTATACAAGCATATCCTCGCAGACTTCTTGCGGTATAATGGAAGTATAACGATGCAAGGAGATTGATACGTGTTTGATACAAAACAATATGAACAAAAAATGGATGGGGCGCTTGAGCATTTTGCTGAAGAGTTGAAGAAAGTACGCACGGGGCGTGCTCACCCAGATATGCTCTCGAGCGTGCAGGTAGATGCCTATGGTCAACGAATGCCGCTTAATCAAGTAGCCAACGTGACAGCTCCGGAGGCAGGCATGCTACTTGTGAGTCCATTTGATCCGAGTAATATTGCACAGATTGTGACGGCTATTCGCGATAATCAGGGCCTTGGTTTGAACCCGAGCGATGATGGCCGAGTGGTGCGCGTACCTATTCCGCCGCTTACTGAAGAGCGTCGCCGCGAGATGGTAAAACAGCTTGGCGATAAGGTTGAGGAGTGTCGAATTGCGCTTCGTAATGTCCGACAAGATGCGTTGAAGGACGCAAAACGTATGAAGGATGCAAAAGAGCTGTCCGAAGATGATGTGCGTGCGGTTGAGAAAGAGTTTGAGAGAATTATGACAGAGCGCCAAGGCAGTATTGATGAGCTCTTTAAGGCTAAAGAAGCCGAAGTAATGACAGTGTAGTTATGGATAGTATTCCGAAGCATGTCGGATACATTCTTGATGGTAATCGGCGTTGGGCAAAAAAACACGGACTGCCAACCTATGAGGGTCATTTAGCCGGGTATAATGCGCTAAAAGATGTGATCGAAGCCACTGCCGATGCTGGCGTCGAGTATATTTCGTTTTACACGTTCTCAACCAAGAACTGGAGCCGCGCTGAGGAAGAGGTGCGAGGCATTATGAAATTGATGCGTCGATTATTTAAGACAGACATTAGACAGCTCGTAAAAGATGGCTACCGAGTGGTAGTGCTTGGTGGTGAAGAAAATGTACCAGATGATATTCTAGCGATCGCACGTGATGCCGAAGCGATGAGCCAAGAGGGAACACGGGCAACGCTGGCGGTGTGTTTTAACTACGGTGGGCAAGACGAGATAGTGCGGGCTGTAAAGCGTATTGTACGGCAGGATATTACTGCGGAGAACATTACGGAAGAGGTGGTGAGTCAGGCGATGGATCATCCCGAGATACCGCCGTGTGATTTGGTTGTTCGTACTAGTGGCGAACAGCGCCTCAGCGACTTTATGCTCTGGCGCTCGGCGTATAGCGAGTTTCTCTTTCTTGAAAAGTTATGGCCCGAGATGACAAAGGACGATGTGGACGCTATACTGGAAACATATAAACAACGATCTCGAAGATTTGGAGGGTAAATGCTGCTGATCGGAATATTAGTTGGGCTGCTTATTTTAACTGCGCTTGTGGTTGCGCACGAATTGGGCCATGCCATTGTCGCAAAGCGCAATGGTGTTGTCGTTGAAGAATTTGGTATTGGATTTCCGCCAAAAGCCTGGGCGAAAAAAATCAAGAAAAGTATTATCGGCAAAAATGTCCTCTTTAGTGTAAACTGGCTGCCACTTGGTGGATTTGTAAAGCTTCAGGGTGAAAATGATTCGGCAAATAAAAAAGGTGATTACGGTGTGGCCTCGTACTGGCAAAAGACGAGGATTTTGCTTGCTGGCGTGCTTATGAACTGGATTGTAGCGATTATTCTTTTTACGATTTTGGCGCTTTTTGGTATGCCAAAGCTGCTTCCAGATCAGTTTTCGGTTGCCGGTGATACAACACTAGTGAAGCAGCCGCTTCAGGTCGGCTTTGTGCAACAGGGGTCTCCAGCCGAAAAGGCGGGTATTCGACTCGGTGATGAACTACTTCGTATTAATGGACGAACCGTTGAGAGCTCGGCTAACTTATCAAATACCACCAAAGAGCTAAAGGGCCAGTCGATCGAAGTAATTTATAAGCGAGGTGGTGAAGAAAAAACGGCAAATCTTGCACTGCGATCTGATAATGGCGACAACAAAGGCTACCTAGGTGTGGTAACACGTGAACGAGAAGAATTGAAGTCTACTTGGTCGGCGCCAATAGTTGGCGCTGGGGTAACTATGCAGTTTACTGGAGCAACCTTTGCGGGTATTGGGCAGATGCTCGCAGATACGGCGACTGGACTCGTAAGCAAATTAAGTCCCGATCAAGCTACCCAGAAGAGCGGCGACGAGAAGCTTGCGACTGTAAGCCAGAATGTGACTGGTCCGGTGGGTATTTTAGGAATTATTTTTCCACAAGCACAGCAGGCTGGTCTAAAAACGCTGGTGTTGATCTCTGCGGTTATTTCTTTGAGCCTCGCTGTGATGAATGTTCTGCCAATACCAGCGCTTGATGGTGGTCGTTGGTTCTTGATGACACTATACAAACTGCGCCGCAAGGAACTTACAAAAGAGCGCGAAGAGAAAATACAGACGATCGGTTTTATCGCATTAATGGCACTTGTTGTGTTGGTGACGATTGCAGATGTCAGTAAGTTCTAAAACGGCCAACATTGAGCAGCCAGCCCTTGGAAGACGCCTCGTCAAGGCTGTGTTGGTGACGATTTGGGTGGTCGCCGCCTTCTTTGGCGGGGCTATCGTGATGCAGCTTATTGACCGCTTGCTCGCTGTGGCTGGCTTTCCCTTGAGCAATCTGAGCAGTACTGTTGAAGTTGCCGTAAAGACGGCTCTTATGTATGTCTCTGCGGCCTTGATTGCGATTGGTATACCACTTACACTGCAGCGCAAGAAATTGAACTGGTCGACACTCGGGCTTAATCGATTGCCTGAATGGTCAGATATACTACTTGGACCAGTTGCGTTTATTCCATACTATATTCTGACACTTATTCTGATGCTGATCGCGGTAGCGGTACTGCCTGGTTTTGATGTGAGCCAGGTGCAGGAGACTGGTTTTCAAAGTCTGACAAATCAAACAGGGTACGTGATGGCATTTCTGACTCTAGTGGTTATGGCACCCCTTGCTGAAGAAGTGTTATTTCGAGGGTATTTATATGGCAGGCTGAAGCGGTATATCGGGCTTATTGGCGCGATTGTTCTTACAAGTTTGTGCTTCGCTGTACTGCATTTACAACTCAATGTTGGGATTGATGTATTTGCGCTTAGCATTGTTCTGTGTGTACTGCGCGAATTTACGGGGAGTATTTGGGCTGGAGTGTTGCTACATATGACAAAAAATTTCATTGCGTTCTACTTTTTGTTCATCGCACCATTCATGGTGTAATCTGTTACAATAGGATCATTATGGTATATCGATACGCACCGATTGCATTTGAGACTCCGGTTCGCCGGTAATATTTCTTTTTCAACTTTCAATAGCATATGAAATAACCAGGAGATGTAATACATGCGAGTGTCTAAACTATTTACAAAAACATTGCGCGATGCGCCTGCCGATGAGGTGGCAAAAAATGCTCAGCTGCTGATTCGAGCCGGCTATGTATATAAAGAAATGGCTGGCGCCTACGCCTATTTGCCATTGGGTCTGCGAGTGGTCGAAAAGATCAAACAGATTGTACGCGAAGAAATGGATGCAATTGATAGCAACGAGCTGATAATGACTACGTTGCAGCGCAAAGAAATCTGGGAAAAAACCACTCGCTGGGATGATGAAGTGGTAGATGTATGGTTCAAGACAAAGCTTCAAGATAACACGGAGCTTGGTCTTGGCTGGAGTCATGAAGAGCCAATTGTTGAGATGATGAAGCAATACGTTCAGAGCTACAAGGATCTGCCAGTTAGTTTGTATCAGTTCCAGACAAAAATGCGCAACGAGCTGCGTGCTAAAAGTGGCATCATGCGTGGCCGTGAGTTTGTCATGAAGGATATGTACTCATTCCATGCATCTAAAGAAGATCTCGATACTTACTATGAGAAGGTCATTGAAGCGTACAAGCGTGTTTATGATCGGCTTGGTATTGGTAGTGATACGTATGTAACGTTTGCTTCGGGTGGTGCATTTACGAAATTTAGTCATGAATTCCAGACGATTACCGATGCAGGTGAGGATGTGATTTATCTGCATCGCGGCAAGAATATTGCCATCAACGAAGAAGTGATTGACGACGCAGTCAAAGAGCTTGGCATAACTCGGGATGAGCTTGAGAAAGTAAAGACCGCAGAAGTCGGTAATATCTTTAATTTCGGTACACAAAAGACAGATGAAATGGATCTTTACTTTACTGGAGAAGATGGCAAGCA
>JASLCR010000046.1 GCA_030145955.1 Candidatus Saccharimonadales bacterium | reverse complement strand
TTGCGCTTACCATTTTTGATCTGGATCTGCTTTTCCTTTGGTACCATGACATCAAAGATTTTGTCGGCCATATCAACAGCATTGATGCGCTGGCGAATACTGTCGGCTACTTTTTCTTCATAACCTGAGTAGGTATGGATGGCATACCACTGTCTTGATGAATCATAACGATTTTTACTCACAAATATAACTCTCTTTCTACTTTAGTAATAGTTCGAATATAAATTTAAACAAGGCATCAAGTAACAGGATAAATACGACAAAGAATGCGGCGAAGGCGAGTACTGCACCGGTAAGGCTCCAGGTGGCACGGCGAGTTGGCCAATGTACTTGGCGAAGTTCCTGCCATGCCCCAACGAAATAGCCGAAAAATGCGCGGAGCGGATTGCGTGACTTTTTGTCAGCATTTTCTGCTCGGCTAGATTTCTTTACGGCTGCTTTGGCTTTTGTTGCAGGTTTGGCTGTACTTGCAGACTTGTTGCCTTTTTTTGTGCTTTTTGCGTCACTCGCACTGATGCGGGTCACATTTGCGTCATCTTTCGCTTTCTTTGCCACCAGATTTCTCCCAACTTAAAAGTCTGCTTCAATGCAGACTGTCAAGTGTCAGTATATGACAGATGCGCACACTCTGTCAAGGAAACTACTTTTTCTTGGTAGCCACTGGGAGCGAAAAACTGAAGGTTGAGCCATGATTGAGGCGGCTTTTGAGGGCAATGCTGGTAGCCATTTTGCGCGCAAGCTTCTCGGCGACGTAGAGCCCAAGTCCAGTGCCACCTGTTTCGCGTGTCCGGTAATCCTCTGAACGGTAAAACTTTTGAAACACTTTACTCTGATCGGCCTTACTCATGCCAATGCCGGTGTCACTGACAGAAAAATGCACCATTGTCTCGCTACGCTCCACGGTTAAGGTAATACTACCCTCTTTTGTATACTTGATCGCGTTTGTAATGAAGTTTTGTAGCAGCTCGTGAAGGTAGAGTCGGCTCGCATTAACATTTCCCAGCTGCCCATGCGCCGAAAGATTAAAGCGGAGGCCTTTTGCCTTTGCCTGCGCCGTGTAGTCTTCGTACAAAGAATGAACGAGTTCTCGTACGTCAATTAATTCAGGCGTGTCGGCAATGCCACGTTCGGCTCGCGAGAGTGTGCTCAGGTCGTTAACCATTTTTGAGAGAAAAATAACCTGATCGTGTGCCATGCTCATACTTTTGTCGACTAGCTTTATTTGGCTCGGGTCTTTCTTAAATACGAGCCGTGCATTATCAATCGCTCCTTCGGCAATCGTAATAGGGGTGCGAAGTTCATGGCTGACCACACTAATAAATTCATCTCGCTCTTCTTCGAGGCTCTTTGTTTTGGTGATATCACGCAAAATGATGATATAGCCATTGTCGGCTATCTGCCCATGCTCTTGGGTGTAGGCACCGCGTATTGGTGAATAGGTGGCCTCGATACGAATTTCTTCGTCGCTAATAGTTGCGCGTAACATGTCGTTGATAGTCACTCCATGTGCGTCTTTGAGGAAGGTTTTTATGAGAACTGGTTGGTCATCTTCATCGCGTAGGTGCAGCACTTTGTCGATTGATTTACCGACAAGGTCGGTGTTCGTGTCAAGAAGACCAATCGTCGCAGCATTATATAGCCGTATAGTGCCGTTTTGATCAGTGGATAGTACAGCATCGGCAATATTATTGATGAGTGTTTGGAGGCTCTCTCGTTGCAATGACTCGGCTTGTTTACTGGCTTCAAATTCTCCTTCATCACGCTCCTGGGCTTTCGTGATGTAAATGATCACAAATATAACAATAGAGAGTGACGTTGCCATGACGATGTTATCAACGAGTGCTGCGATGTCACGATGGAGTAGGCCATCGACAACTCCGGTGAGCCACAGGATGGTAGCACTAATAACCATGCCGCGTAGTGCATAGTACGAATAGGTAGCGTAGGTGAGAATCACCCAGCAGGCGAGGAATGGCAGGCTGGCAAAGCCTGTAATACCGACAATGTAGATGGCCGCGAGTACATGATAGCTCACAATACGTACCATGGTGTTTCGCGGGGAGAGCCCGAAGAAAATGTATTGCAAAAGCCCGGCGCTAAGCCACGTTACGGCGAGCAGGTAGCCGAGGGTGTCGGAGAAGTTGTAGCCAAAACGAGGCAAAATGTTCGTAGTGATAAGTAGTGTGTAGAGGGCGATCGCAACTGAAGCAACGAGTCCGCCAATTCGAATAATCGATTGAACTCTTTTGTTTGTGGCCACACCCCATCTCATGTTGTTTTAAGTATACCAGTTAGAGCTGCGACGATCGAGATTTTAATGCTTTGCGATGCATTTTATAGTCCGGATCAAGTTCTTCTACGAGCTCCCAGAAGTCTGCACTATGGTTCATGTGGCGCGTATGGGCAAGCTCATGAAGTAATACATAGTCTATCAACTCGAATGGCAGCATCATGAGGCTGATATTTAGGCTAATTGTTCCACTTGAGCTGCAACTTCCCCATCGAGTACTGGCGTATGAAAAACGCACACGTTCATAGGTAAGGCTGTATTTTTCAGCCAGAAATGCAAGGCGGCGCGGCAAATAACTCTTTGCCTCTTTGCGTAGTATTTTCACTACGGCGTCGCGAATTGTATCTTGTACCTCGCTATCGTCTATTACCATATGGTCAGGCAGGGCTACAGAGATGAGTTGCTTGCTGGTGCGAATATGCAGGCGAGGTGCAGCATGTACATGGATAGAATGGCTCTTGCCAACTTGGTCGCCATCACGAAAGGTCATGCGGCCAGGTTGCGACTGTCGTAATTTCCGTAGTGAGCTGCGCGAAGAGTCGATGAGTCGTTTTGCGAGAAAAAGTGGTGCATACGGCGGCATACTTATCCGTAAGACCCCATCAGCAGAAACGCTGAGTTTCACCGAACGAGCGCGAGGTGAGCGACGTACTGTTACGACGCCAAACTCTGTATCCTCAAATGATGCCATGGGCTATTGTACTTTGATTTGCCCTGGCCGCGCGGGTGCCTGCTTGTGCTGGGATATTTCGGCTCGAGGAGCAGACAGGCGCTTAAGGACAACCTTTGCTTGAGTTGCATAAGTGTGCTTGCCACTGATAACAAGCGGCTTTTCATCCGGGTGCGGCGCGCTAAAGCTTTGTACTTGCTTACTAAACTCCTCTTTTGTGAGTTGCTTACCACGCACGGTGCGTTGCTCGGCTGTAGAGGGGTCTGTCTGCACCCATACAAAAAGTGGTGAATAGCCATTATCGCGGCAATACTTGGCAAGCTCCGTGCGCACACGGCGTGAGTCGGTATAGGCATCGATAACAATCGACTGTCCTGTTTTCATAAATTCACCGAGTACAAGGGTGGTTAGCTCTACGGCGGCGGTATTGTCTTTTGCATACGATGCAAGCATGGCAGCCTCAATGTGCGGTGCATTGAATGTGTTAGCAAATTGCTTTGCAAATGTTGTCTTGCCGCTTCCCGGAATCCCTACCATGATAAGCGCGTGCGGTCGATTAAGGCTGAGCGTCTTCATATAGACAAGTATATCAAAGTATAGCGTGATAGCGAATTTTTAGGCTCTGGAGTCTTGTCCTAGTTGGATGAGGGTATCGATAAGCTCCTCTCTTCCCATCTTGCTTGTATCGACTTTGCTATGTATGGCAATCATATAGCCTTGAATGATCTGTTTCAGATAGATGGCGTCTTTTCGCAAAAAATAGTTGATCTCAAAATGATCGGTTGAATTCATGACGCGACTCGATATTGTAATTGAGCCAAACAACGGCCCTAGGCTTGAGGTGACATTTAGAATGTCTTCTACGCGGATAGTGATAGTCTGTGATGACCAGAAAAACGTCTGCTTGATGATAGTTACTTTTGAGCGATCGACAATGACTGAGTCGGGAAAGAGATCCCAAGGGAGCAGCACCGCCTTGGCGGCGGCAAGAACTTGATGTGAGTATTTAACAATTGAATTAACACTTGGCTTGTCTTGCTTTTGATCTTTCTGGTTTTCATTTCGCTGGCGGTATTTAAAAAGCACCGCGTCAGGGTGCAATTGTGAAACGTCAGTTTTAAGAAATTCCTTGGTAATATCGTAGGTTCGGGTGGCAAAGCTCCCCATCTTGCGACTCTGTCGCATCAGCAGATCGTACGGTGACGTGCGACTCGGAGCAGGTGGCTCAACCGGTAAATTAGTTGGCTGCAATGACTCGTCCTTGTTCATCTCTCACCTCCCCTTAGGCTGCTTATATTATAGCAAAATGTTACAAATACAACTAGTGACTACGAATTTCGCACCTCCTTGAGCTTTCTCCCTCGTTCTGTAGATGGAAAGCGCAAGACGATGTTACGAAGTGTATCGATATCCTCATCGGCACCAAAGGCCTCACTGCCTGGCTCGAGTCGTACGCCATCGGCAAGCTTGCCTATAACTAGTGGATCAAACCCAAGAGAGTCAATAATGTTTGAGACGGTCTCGATATCACTTTTATTATTTCCGGCGATGGCAATCGATTTACGTCCAGGGGCGCCTTTTGGTCTGGTTTCATCGAAAAGGTCATGATATCCCATGTGGTTGAGGGCTTTGACAACGCGTGAGGCATCCAGGTAGTGTTGCACGGTTTCACTTGATGAGGTTCGTAGATCAGTGAGGTCGTCGCGAATGCCGTCAACTTCCCACCAGTAATTCATAGCATCGATCACAAGCTTACCTGCCAGCGGCTTCTTTGGAATAGTATTGTATTTTCCAAGGGGGAGTGCGAGAATGACAATTTCTGCCTTTTCGGCTACCTCCTCTTTGGTAAGTACAATTGCTCCTGGTGCAAGCACCTCTATGCTAAGAGCGATTTTATCAGGACTCTCGGAGCCGGCAATATATACCGTGTATTCGGCTTTTACCGCAAGTTGTGCCAATGTAACGCCCAACTTCCCTGCCCCTAAAATACCAATACTTTTCGGTCGAGGCATGATTACATTGATTCCTTTGCGAGAATCTCGCGGACCATTGGGATCACCTTCTTACCGTATAGCTCAACCATATGAAGTCGTACGCTTGCCGGCATTGGGCCGAAGCCGTACACCATATCAAATCGGTTGACGCCAAGTGTTTGAATGGCGTGTGCCATCTTTTTCGCGACAGTTTCTGGTGATCCGACGTATAGTGAGCCGCCTTTAACTTCATTCATGAAATGCTGCTTTGTCATTGGCTGCCAGCCGCGCGTTTTACCGATGCGGTCCATCTGCTCTTTGAATAGTGGAAACGCGGTTTCGATCGCTTCTTTATCTGTGTCGGCAATAAATCCTGGCGAATGCATGCCAACCGGGTGTGGTGTTGTGCCAAAATCAGCTGCAGCACGTTTGTAGAGTTCAACGTATGGCACAAAGCGAGCCGGTGAGCCGCCAATGATCGCGAGTACCATTGGGAAGTTGTATTTGGCGGCACGAATGACAGACTCTGGTGAGCCGCCAACTCCAACAAGTGTTTCCAGACGACCTGAGGCAGTTTTTGGATATACGTCAGCATTTTCTAAGCTAGCCCGTGTGGTGCCACTCCATGAGAATGGCTTTTCATCGAGCAGCTTTGCAAATAACTCCACTTTTTCTTCAAACAGCACATTATAATCACGCAAATCATAGCCAAACAACGGGAACGATTCGGTAAATGAGCCGCGTCCGAGGATTACCTGGGCACGCCCATTTGACAGTGCGTCTAGCGTGGCAAATCGTTGAAATACACGCACAGGATCGTCAGAGCTGAGTACAGTAACGCCCGATGCCAATTTAATGCTTTTGGTGCGGGTGGCAATACCGGCAAGTACTGTTTCAGGGCTTGAAATCGAATATTCGGGCCGGTGGTGCTCGCCAAGTCCGATAACATCGACGCCAACTTTATCGGCCAGTACCGCTTCTTCGACAACTTGGCGAATAGATTCAGCATGGCTCATTAACTTCCCGTTATCATCTACCGGCAAATCACCGAAGGTATCGAGGCCAAATAGTATGTTTATCTTCTTTGTTGGTTTGTCTGCCACGGGAGTACTCCTTTTACTATATAATGTATAGTATTATAGTCATTTCAGGCGCTGATGTAAAGAGTCCTATATACTAAAAGCAGTTATGAAACACAAGAAACAGGGCCCGACACATCCCCTTTTGCCCAATGAGGCAGAGTATTGCTACGCAGGTGGCAAGAAGAAACGAAAGTACCCGAGCGAGCTTGACGCTGAGCTGTCGGCCCCGGTCCCAGACCTATCTCAATATATATGTGAGTACTGCAGCTACTGGCATAACGGCAAGAGTAATCAGAAACAGATGAATAAAGTGCCGCAGCGTTGACGTGCTGTGGCGGGCGTGTTTACGAGTGTGAAGTTTAGTTGGTATTGGCCGAGAGAAGATTGTCTGGCGTGAAGTTCGTCTATCTCTGCTGTCGTGAATGGCAAATACATCAATGACGGTAATGAATAAGATGAGGGCGGTGATTGCGTAGGCAATTCCTTCTTCTAAATCGAGATTGTAATCTGCTGGCAGCGATGTGCTGATAGTGACAATCGCGTGATTATTAGGAAAAAAAGTGACACCAGTGATGGTGTCGAGATGCATAAGAATATGAAAGACCTCGTGGGCAACGATACTGATGATAAAGCCGCAGAGCGCGTAGATCACTCGAACATCAAGGAGTACTTTTCTTAGGACGCGAAGCACACTCATAAGTTTTTGCATGACAATGTTATTATAGCAAAATGTAGCTTCCGTGCTGCGCTATAAATACTGAACAAACTTACGAATAAATCGCTTCATGTGTGGATCGAGGAGGGCTGTATCCATGGCTAAAATCTCCTCTGCGCTAAACCATTTGTAGCCGTTCATCTCATGTTTGTCGTAGTAGTATTCCGTATCGCTGTCGCCGGAAATAACGTACCATAAGCTGACATCGGTATGGGCATGAGGAGGTTTTGTCTCGGTTACGGTTATAAAAAGAGGCTTATTTCCTACCACGTCGAAGCTGCTGGCAAGCTGCAGCTCCTCGTACGCCTCTCGCTTAACGGCTGCTCGCGGCTCTTCATTTGGCTCGACATGACCACCGCTCGGAAGCCACGCATTCGCTTTTAAATGATCAATAAGTAAAAATTGCTTACTTTGCTTATCATAGATGACGAAGTAGGAAACAAGATGCTTTGGTGGAATGTCAGGCTTGGATATCCGGAAAATGTTATTCGTTTGATCAATCCAGGCAACGGCGTCATTAACATGCTCTTGCTCAAGGTCGTCAAATGGCGTGATGGACAGTACCTCATGAAGTATTGTTTTTACGGGATTGGTCATGTACGCAGTATATCGCTAATAGTGATACAATCATAATTATCAAAAAGTATTCCTAAGGAGTCTTGCAATGAATATAGAAGAAGCGTACGGAGTGTATATTATTCTAGTTATTCCTGTCGTTATATTTGTATTTGCTTTCTTCATGACATGGAGAAAGCGTAAAGCCCAGTCTAAGGCCAAGAAAGGTAAAAAGTAGATGGATGTTTCATTGGTGTATCTCATTGCACTCATCGGACTAGTGCTTAGCATTAATGCACAAGGAAAACTTCGTGAATATAAGCGACGTATCGAGGAGCTTGAGGAGCCAATTAAGCAAAAGAAACGTGATGCTGTACTGCTTGCACGTGCCGAGATGTTAATGGCGGAAGATAAAAGCAAGAAGGTGCGCGACTGATTGCTGGCAGAAAGTACAAGACTAATGTGTAAGTATCGTCCATTTCTACAATCTTCCCACCTCTGTAATTCTAGAAAATTACATTTCTTCTCAGTGTATATATTTATTGATCGAGCAGGGTGATAGTTTCGCCGCTGAGGCTTAAAGCGACTTTTCCGCAGCTTGCTGAGATAGTCTGGTTACCTTGCCGGTGTATATCCTCGACACTCATAGATTCAAGGTCAATGAGAGGCTCCACTATACGATTGCCCTGGAACTTTGTATTGAGCGGAATTGTAATTTCGTGTTCACCATTCTGTGCGTAGCCGTATGTTGCTGGCGTATCTTCAGTGGTGTGACCACGTAGCACTGTGCCATCTTTGAGCGTATGCTGAATCGATAGATTCTGACCCCACGTCACTTCAACCACTTTGCCGTCAACGCTAGTGCCGCCGTCGCGAAGCCATTTATTCTCACTTGCCTGTTTAGAGTCAGACAGTGTGTAATCGACAACTATTGCCGGTGCATCGCCTACTTTACTCACCGCGACTGATTCTATTGAGCAGTCAACTAAAGTTTCCGGGTCTACGTTATTCATTGTGCTGATAGCATTCTCGCGTGCTTTCTCGTATGCGGATGTGTCGTGTGTTTCACTGGAACATCCGGCAAATAATACACCTGTTGCGGTTATGGTTGCTATCGCTTCGAATGATTTTCTCATTCTTACATTATACTATTAATATCAGTATATGTCAATTCATAACTGAGTTCTCTGTAGCTTGAGTGTCATTGCGCCAATAGTACTTCGGCAGTAAATCTAGCGAGACTAAAAAGTGTTTCCGATGTGTGGTCACAGTTTTGTGCGGCTGCCAGCTTAAATAAACATTATACGAAGCGTGCAATGAACGCTCGCACATCTTCTGG
>JASLCR010000029.1 GCA_030145955.1 Candidatus Saccharimonadales bacterium | reverse complement strand
ACTGCAATGAAAAAGACGGCAACGCCATCTGGTCGCTCCTACTCATTGTCGTCAATGTTATGGCAGGCCTCGTAGGCGTTGCGGCAATCGGTGGATTTGTCTATGCAGCAATTCTTTACACTTCCGCTGGAGATAAATCAGCCCAGGTGACAAAAGCAAAAGAGACGCTCGCCAACGTTGTACTTGGCCTTGTACTGTTTGCACTTATGTGGGCGTTCCTTCAGTTCCTCATACCTGGAGGTGTCTTCGGCCGCGACTTCTCTGCACCAGAGGTAAAGAACGCGCCAACCGCCCGCACGGGTAGTGGCGACAGTAGCAAAAACGATGATAGCTCGGGCAGCGCTGGCGGCGCACAAGGATCTATCACTCCATCGGCAATTAAAATCAAGAACTTTCGGGACGCCTCGGCAACAACCGGCGGTAAAATCTTGAAGCCTGGTGTTCTATACCGCTCGGCCGAGCTCGACGCAATCAGTGACAAAAAAGCCGAACAACTTAGTACACTTATGGGCAAGCAAGGGCTCATCGTTGACCTCCGTTTAGCAGATGCCGTCAAGAAAAATCCAGACAAAAATGTAAACGGTGTCGAGAACGTTAATATACCTATCGCTGGCTTCACAAGCGATATTAACCGTGCCGTCACCGAGGCAACTATGCGTGCACAGTTTGCCAAAGCATTAAAGCGTCTTGGAAATGCTCCAGGTCCTGTACTCGTGCACTGTGTTGCCGGAAAAGACCGTACTGGATGGACAGTCGCCATGATTATGCACATCGCAGGTGCTAGCCCCGCTCAAATTAAAAAAGAGTACGGCGAGAGCACAAAAGCATGGCCCGATCACAACCCGGACTGGATCGATACCGGGCTTTCTGCGGCAAAGGAAAAATACGGTTCCATCGACAACTACCTCAAGACGGGCCTCGGCCTCGGCAAAGAAGATATTACAAAAATTAAGAATAAATTTGGAGCATAAAACGGCTATATGAACCCGCAAAATTATCCGCCGCAAGTAGGCAACCAACAACCTCCTGAGCAATCAGCAAAGACTTGGTTTGACAGTCTTGATGCTCCCGCTGGCAATCCTCCTCCCCTGCCATCCGCTCCAAAAAAATCAAAGAAGCCGGCAATTATCATTTCCACTGCAGTTATCTTTGTCGCTGCCCTGCTCATCCTGGCAGGCTACCTGTGCCTGTCGTCGGCATCATCTCTTGCCTGCCTCACTACACAAAATTATAAAGAGCTTCTTGGAGTGGAAGCCCAGGATACAATTGATGCAAAAACCAATTTCTACACTACAGCAGTGAGTTTTGACGCGGGCTCAACTACCTATGATGAGCTTACCGAAAAAGACACAACAGAAATTATCAAATCAATTGGTGCGCTCTACAAAAACCACCATGCAAGCACATCAATCGTCATCTCGTTGAGCGCAGACTATGTGTTTCAAGATGCCGCCGCTTCAGCTGCTGAGCGTATCGAAAAGCTAAAATCTGCCCTAGTCGACGCGGGAGTAGATGCGGCCGCAATCAAGACGGCAAAGCCAAAACTCATCACGCAAGAATCTGACAGCGAGACCGATGACCTCCCAGCCCAAATCCGAATCACCTCTTCACAAGATTGCCGCGAATAAGAAAAAAGAGCGGTGCACCGCTCTTTTTTCTATCATCTTCAGCAACTTTATTCAGTTACACCAAGCTCAATGCGTCGGAATTGTGAAACACGAATGTTCTCACCACGCTTTGCGATTTCTTCCTTGATCAGCTGACCAACTGTTTTGCTATCATCAAGAATAAATGCCTGTTCAGTAAGTACCTGCTCGGCAAAGTGCTTGCTGAGCTGACCTTCAACGATCTTTTCAGCCATCTCAGCTGGCTTGCTTTTCAGGCTATCGCTTGCAAGTAGCTCAGCTTTCTTAGCGTCATAAATATCACTTGGAACATCTTCCATAGTTGCATACTTCGGGCTCATCGCAGCGATCTGCATCGCTATCTGGTGAGCAAATTCGCGGAACTCTGGAAGGCGTGCCACGAAGTCAGTCTCACAGTTTACTTCCACGACAACACCAATACGGTCTGAGTGTACGTAGCTATCAATGATACCCTCGCGAGTTTCACGGTCACCCTTCTTCTCAGCCTTTGTGAGGCCTTTTTTACGAAGTGCCTCAAGTGCTTTATCGAAATCACCTTCAGCTTCTACGAGCGCTTTCTTGGCATCAGTGAGGCCAATACCAGTCAGTTCCTTTAGCTTCTTGATATCTTCAATACTTGCTGCCATTTACTTACTCGCCTCCCCTTCTACTTTTTTAGCGCTACCGGCACCTTCTTTGACCGCCTCAACAAAGTAGTCAAGCAGTAGCTTTGAACCCTTAATTGCGTCGTCGTTACCAGGGATAACGAAATCAACTTCGTCTGGGTTTGCATTAGTATCAACAATGCCGATCACTGGCACACCAAGGCGCTTTGCCTCGCGTACAGCGTTTGCATCTGCGATGATATCGAGCACAATTACCGCGCCAGGTTGACCGTTAAGGTGTTTAATGCCGCCGTACTTTGAATTAAGAAGATCAATCTCTTCTTGGAATCGCTGTACCTCAAGCTTGTTGTAACGCTTCTCAAGATCACCCGCCGCCATACGACGCTCAAGATCATGAAGCTTCTTAATCTGCTGCGTCATCGTACCGACATTTGTCAGCATACCGCCAACCCACCGTTCGGTTACATATGGTTGGTCGATTGACTCAGCTGCTTCTTTAACAACGTCTTTTAGCTGCTTCTTTGTACCAACGAAAAGTACCTTTTTGCCCTGGCCAGCTACCTTTGTAAGGAATGGTAGAGCTGCGCCGAGACCTTCGACTGTCTTCTCAAGATTGATAATGTGCGCATCCTGGCGCTTTGAGTGAATGTATGGCGCCATTTTAGGGTGCCAACGACTTGTTTTGTGCCCAAAATGAACACCGGCTTCATATAGAGCCTTGATATCTGCCTTCACAGCCATGATATCCTTCTCCCTTCGCGCGTGCCCTAAAGTTTTAGGATATCTGCACGCGTTGCTTCATTAAATTGATTACCTACTTATTTTAACTTAGAAAACTACTTTTGGCAAGGTGTAGTAGAAGATTTACGCTACCGTAATACTGCCGATGGATCGTAGCGTCGAGCCGTCCCATACTTGCACCGAAGCGACAGACTGCAAGGACGTACCATTCCATACCTGTACAGTTGCCCCAGCTGGCTCATCTCCAGCAACTGGGCCTATCCAATTGGCAATAGAGTCCGTAGCCTGCACAGAGTCAACCAGAAATGTCCCAACAGTCGGTGTTGTCACCACTCGACCGACATGTATTCGAGTAGGCATGGTGGCGAATCCTGCGTTAGATATCCAGCCAGAATCCCAGATCGCCGTTGTTGAGCGAATAGGAAATACCGCTAATCTACCCCTGCTCGTTGTTGTGTCAAGCTGCATTTCAACTCTATACCATGTATCAACAAGGATTGTATTCTGTGCAGAAGCTGCGACCTGCGTACCCCCTGTTGTTCGAAAACGAATCTGTCCAGGAGAGCCTGAGCCAGATATATTAAACCGAATATCGCCTGCCGGATCAGAGCCAATTACCCCCATACCCGCAAGTTGAAAATCATTTGCCGGCCATGCTACCGGTGTCTTTACATACAGCCGCAACGTTACTTGCGCAGCACCACTATCCCAGTAGGCGTAGGCAGCGGAGCTGGCGGCCTGAGCAATCTGAATAGAGCCAGCTGATGGATGCCCTGTACCAGTGTTGAGCGTAACGTTTGATCCCGTTACGCTTGGCAATGTGCCGTCTGTCCAAGTGAATAGTGTTGCCATTATTATTAATTAACTCAACGTGATTACTACTGTACCTGCTGGAAGATTAGGCGGAATGGGGTCTGATGATGAATTGCGAACGTATGTATCCGCCATATTGATACCATTGCGCTGCAGTGTGCCCGCCCATGTACGTGCCCAGATTGTCGGATCAACCGCTCCAGTGCGGCGATCGTTTAGGTGAAATGCCGGCTGTTGACCCGACCCGGCACCATCACCATTGGCGCGAACAGCACGAAAAAGCGCATCTTGATATGGCGGCGTACCGCGCATGGCGCCCCATTCATTGAGCCATGCCACCATCGTACCGTTAACATAATGTTCTGCAACATTGCGATCATTTGTATCAAGCGTGCCAGTAAAGTGGGTCTGCCACACAGGTCCAGTATCCGAGTCACCTCGCGCCGTATCTTTCGCCATTTTGGCGTCAAGTGTTGCCTGCAGACCCGTCACTGTTGAAACTGCCTGCGTACCCGTGTGATTTGCCCGGTTAAGCAAGTTCGCGTCAGTATTATTTGCGGTGGCGCCTGTAGCAACACCATCCAGCTTAACCTTGTCGGCAGCTGTCAGCACACCCGCGCTACCCGCTGTTGCAGCCGAGAGAACGGCATCATTACCAGTACTGCTCGCTACTGTCACCGTAGTACTGCTCGCACTTGCGCTAAGATCAGTGACACTCCCTGTATCGTGCAGTAATGAGCGAACACTTGGATCGAGCTTGTCTTCGGTAATCGTGTCATCAGCTAACTTAGAACCTGTCACGGAGCTATCGCTCATGGCGCCAGTCTGTACCGCATCGGGTGCGAGCTGAGATGCAGTCACGCTATTATTTTTCAAGGTACCATCACTCGCTAGTGTTGTCGAAAGATACTCGTTAAGAATATCCCCCCATGCACCTTCATCTTTGCCCGGTATCGGTAATCGCGCTGCCATTTATTTCTCCTCCGACAATTTACTATATCTATACTTGTTATGATTTTACCAAAAAAATAAGCAGTATGGCACTACATTAGTAGTACTAACAGCTACTGACACCTTTGACTTTTGTAGCCAGATCCGTTACAATTGTACGGTTATGAAAAGCAGTATTCACCCACAAACATACCGCCCTGTCGTATTTAGCGACGATCAAGCGGGCTTTGCGTTCTTGACTCAGTCAACCGCAGCAACGGACGAAACAATCAAATGGGAAGATGGCAACACCTACCCACTCGTAAAAGTCCATATCTCATCAGCCTCTCACCCGTTCTTTACTGGTGAAGAGAAGATCATCGACACAGAAGGTCGTGTCGACCGCTTCAAGGCAAAGTTTGCCGCAGCAGAAGCTCGCAAGCAAGAACTTGCCAACAAAGCAAAGAAGAAAGCCGCTCAAAAGGCAAAAAAGAGCGAAAAGTAGCACGCTTTCTTCCAGCAAAAACCAAAGTACCGCCCCATTACCTTGTGGCGGTACTTTCATTAGAACGAGCCTCTAGCTCAAAGGACGCTTAATCCCGCCAACGATAACCGATGAACTCACGACTGTTTTCTTGACGCCACCAATAATAACCGACGATCCGACGACTGCTTTTTTAGCACCACCGATAATAACGTCCCCCGGTAACACTGGAGGTGGACTACCGAGAACAGCATCAAATGAGGCAACTGCTGCTGCCCATCCTTGCGAAGCAGCAAGCGTCCCACTTGCTGTCTGCGTTGTTAAGGCGGCGGTAGTGTAATATGCGAGCGTCAAACCTCGATCACTTGATCCAGCAGCTGTCGTAACAGTAGCGATTTCGGTAATACTCCCTGGACTCGCTGGGTTTACCGCCGTTCCACCCGCCCTACTAAACGCTATAACTACGAGTCCCGTCCCGTTTGCAGTTGTCGAACTCGACTCTGTTGCGCTTGAGCCCTGAGATCCTACCGATATTCCACCATCCCCAAAAGCACCATTGCTCGATGCTGCATTGACACCTGTTACAGCAGACCATGCCGAAAGTATGCCAGCCTTACGTGTCGAGATAGCCGTAAAATTAACAGTAACGGCATCTCCACTAATAAGCTGAGAAGTTACTGCAGATGAATAGATACTCATATCATGAGTTGTCGCACGACATGAATGAGCATTTTTGGTCCAGACATTACCCTTGGTATCTACAATAGAACTTGGGCCATTTGTTGTTCCAGCTGTCGTTGATTTATTGAGGCCAAGAATCAATTTTGACCCTACTGGAATGGTTGATGTTATGGGGATAGTTAATATCGTATTATTGGCAGTAGACTGAGCCGCAAAAGAACTCAAAAGCGCGAGTGTCATGGTGTGTACTCAATCCAAAGTGTTCCATCAGGCTGGCTTGCAAAGTTTGGCTCAGATCCTGTCGGCCAACAGACCACCTTATTCTTGATGTTCGTTGCGGTTACCCCTCCTGCAAACGTCCCTCCACCCGTAGTATTGATTGACCCGTCATTATGAATTTGGTAAATAATATTTCGGTCAGAGCGATTATCCATAATTTCGAAGAGCGCTACTCCTGCGTTATGCGCAGGATCGGAAATTGTCTCTCGCTGAAAAAGCCGTAGAGGAACGGTAGAGCCTTTCGCGGGTGAAATACGCAGTTCTCCGTACTCGTTAAAGTATGAGGTCCGACGAGCCGGAGTTACCCCGGCTGGATCAAAGAAGAATTCCATACGATCAGGCCAGTTTGCCGTATTGCTACCATCATCCATAATTTCTATTCGTGCAAGTTTATCGTTCGTCGGATCAGATAGCGTCGAAGTGCCGTTCTTTACTGGCAAATAATTACTATGTGTATGATTGCCCAATGCAACGGTCGTACCGGATGCCCCAGTTGGAATGCGTGCGATATCAAGCGTACCGTTCGTAACATCGGCCGTGCTGTGGGTATGTACACTTGGCGTAAAGTTACTTGGCACACCACTTAAGTCGCTATATGCACCGGTTGTTGCCACTGCTGCCAATGACGATGCATTAGCTTTAGCATCAAGCGCATTTTGAGTGGCAGTGGAGATCGGCTTAGCTGAATCCGCCGTGTTATCTACATTATCAAGCCCTACATCCGACCTCGCCAATGTGACAGTCCCAGTCTTTCCTGCAACACTTGTCACCGAGGCACCGCTGCCATGAAGAAGGGATCGTACTGCTGGATCAAGTTTGGCTTCAGAAATTGTGTCATCGGCTAGTTTAACACCAGTCACCGTACCATTACCGATTCCGCTTGTCTGTACAGCGCCATTTGCAAGTGTTGCGGCGGTGACGCTATTATCCTTTAAACTACCGTCTGCCTTATGTGCAGCTTCAAGATACTTGTTGAGAATCTCACCCCAGGTGCCCTCATCTTCACCTGGTATTGGTAAACGTGCCCCCATGCCCTTGCTCTCCTTTTATGTACACTTAGAGTGCACTTACAGTCAGTTATCGACCATAAGGTGAACTACCGTACCCTCGTGTCTTCGAATCTGCAGATTGGCCAAACATACCTAATGACTGCAACATAGCAGAAACACCCATGACGGCAATAATTGCCAAACCGACATGCTTAAGGAAGTCCTTACGATCCATTTCCCTATTTAATGTTTCATCTATCTGGTGCTTGATCATGATTACTCTCTTGTGAAATTTTGATTTATTTTACTACGTCGTCAATCTGCTAACGGTTACCATAATACTAATACCAGCACCCGCTGACTGTCAATGAAATGGCGCCAAAATACACAACTTCAGCTGGGTGATGAGCGTCGCACCGATAATCCATCGATCGTACGACCCGACGCTACAAGCCGTGACGCCGGACTTGGTCGACCTGCAACAGGAGTAACGAGCGATGAACGACCTCTAGGTAGCTGACTTGGCTGAGTGATATTCTTTGAGTATTGCGCGCTGGTAGTCTGTTCTACTACCCCTGTTACGGGAGCTGGCCTTCGAACCGGCTCCATAGATAGCCGTTTTTGCATCGAGGACACATTATCCATTGTTGTAGTTTTCCCTACGGTATGACCCTCTTGTGGTAACACCTTGCTAATCTCCATCTCCCGTTTAGCATGCTTGCTTCGCCAGTTCACCCATATCACCATCAATACGCCAAGTTGATACATGCCGATAATCGGTAGTGCAATTATCGTCTGATTCACCGCATCAGGTGTAGGGGTGATGATTGCTGCAGCAATAAAGCTCAATACAATCACGTATCGCTCAAAGAGAAAGAGTTTTTTGGGATGAAGCGGCGTAATCCAGTTAATAATCAGAAGTAATAACGGCAGCTGAAACAAGATGCCAAGCCCAATCGTATACGCCAGCACAAAGCTCAAATACGAATCAGCAGTAAGCATCGCTTGCACATATTCGTCTGCGTATGTTAGCAAGAATTGAATTGCCCCTGGTATCGCAAGAAAGTAGCCAAACGCAGCGCCGCACATTAACAAGATAAACGACATTGCTATAACAAACACGGCTTTACCCTGCGCTCTTTCAGGGATAGCTGGTGAAATAAATTTAT
>JASLCR010000019.1 GCA_030145955.1 Candidatus Saccharimonadales bacterium | reverse complement strand
CATGGAAACTGGTCGTGGATCAGTTGGTGGTTTGCTGGTTGAGCAGGGAACCCTGAAACCAGGGCATTACCTTGTAGCTGGTACCTCATATGGTAAGGTTCGTACATTGCTTGATTTTGCAGGCAAGGCAATGAAAGAAGCTGGTCCATCGACTCCTGTGACAGTCACTGGATTTAAAGAGCTTCCACAGTTTGGTGATACATTCAGTATCGTCAAGAATGAGAAAGAAGCCCGTCAGGCAACCGTTGCTGCGCGTATCGAGCGCGAAAAAGCCGCGGCGAGCACCAATGTAACGAGTGCGGATATCTTAAAGCTAATGAGTCAAGACCGCGAAGCAGCGCAATTTAATGTGATTATTAAGGCTGACGTACAGGGGTCGTTAACCTCTGTGATTGACAGCTTGAAGCTGATCGATACCGAAGGTCAAGTGACACTTCGTATTGTTGGTAGCGGTGTTGGTAATATCTCTGAAAATGACGTGCATCTTGCGGCCAATGAAAATACCGTTATTTACGGATTTAATGTTGATCTTCCACCTGCGGTAAAGCGCCAGGCAACTCGCGACAAGATTCCGGTCCGTATTTACAAAGTGATTTACGAACTTCTCGATGATGCGAAGCATTCAATGGAAGAGTTACTCGCACCAGAAATTGTTGAGACCGAAGTCGGTGCGCTAACGATCAAGGGTGTCTTCCGTACCCTGAAAGACGAAGTAATTGCTGGTGGCGAGGTGACAAAAGGTAAGGTGGTCGCGGGTATCACGGCACGCGTAAAGCGTGGCGGTGAGCCAATTGCCGAAGTAGAAGTTTCCAAGGTCCAGCGCCAGCAGGTTGAGGCGAAGGAAGTATTTGAGGGCGAAATGTGTGGACTGTCTCTTAAGACTGAAAAGAAGCTGCTACTTGAAGAGGGCGATACACTTGAGTTCTTTACTCGCGAAATCGTGAAACGAACACTACAGTAATTTCCTTCACCCCAGGTGACCTTATAACTAGCTGATACTATTGACTTTTTAACAAATTTGTGATAGTATTAGAACTGTTATGACAGAAATCACTTCATCGGTTATTGGCTCTCCTCGCCCTCTTGAGGGAATAGACTTTGTTCATGCAAAAATGGACGAGCAGCATAGTGGTATGACAAAGCGCGAGAAGCGACGATATGCAAAAAATCTTCAAAAAGAGCACGATGGCAATGTTGGCAAGTTTGTTCAGCTTGGTATCAATCCGCAGCAGCAGGAATTTCAAAAGGCAATTCATGGCTTTAATGATTTTAAACAAAACCTCGATGACTCCGAAGTGCCTACAGGCGTGCCAAAGCAGAACTTCTTAAGCCAAAAAATGGTTGAGTACCTGAGTGAATATGTAGCCGATGTTGCCGAGGTCCATAGCTACACGAAGGAGCAAACGGTAAATTTTAGACGCCAGTTGCTTGGCCCCGCTAGTTACTATGCGTCAATTGTTGATAGTGAGACTGACCGTGAGGACTTCGCAGCAAAGCTAAATGAGTCACGTGATCTTCTGGACATTAAGCCGCTCGCTGATTCCTCTGAGCATGATTCTCCCAAGAAGCAATCATCCCTGCGCCGTCGTGGTGCTGCTTGGCTGGGAGCGTATGCTGATGGACTCTCAAAATCAGTACGAGCGCAATATCCACCCGAAATGTATGAGGCTGGTTCTCAGGACTCCGATCTTGCAATACATGGCGGCAAGCGTCGAAAAGAACGTCGCACGATAGATAAGAAATTTGATGGTCTTGTCGGTGAAATTGCTGGAACGGGCTTCAAGGTTGATTAC
The DNA here is from genome assembly GCA_030145955.1 of Candidatus Saccharimonadales bacterium. Classification (GTDB taxonomy): domain Bacteria; phylum Patescibacteriota; class Saccharimonadia; order Saccharimonadales; family Saccharimonadaceae; genus JASLCR01. Next base: position 5,626 of record JASLCR010000019.1, on the reverse strand, counting down.
CTTGAGACGGCAGCGCAACGATATCACGAGAGAGCGGCTGCATTGAATCCTCACGAGTTTAATGAAAAACATCCTATTAGCACTGCAAAACGAGAGATTGTAGGCTCAATGTTGGCTGCATATATTAATACTCAAGCAGACTACAAACAATTGTCAGTCGAGGCGAAAGACGCCTATCGAGCGAAATTGATAAATACGTTTACAGCATACGGTGAATTGTCAGATGATGAGCGGTCAGAAGTTAACGAGCTTGTGGTGCAGAGCAGGAGTCTTGAAGGTCAGCTTGGAGAGAAAAAAGAAAAAGGTGCTTTTGGGCGATACATTCGGAGACTCGGCCGTGGAGCTTTCATCGGACTCCAAAATACCGGACATGCAGTTGATAGCAGCAGTTTAATGCTGGCCGGTATAGACGCGCCGCATGAAGCCTCTGAAGAGAATGGTAGTTCAAGCGCCGCTACTCAAAAAAAGAAGGATGGTAAGCAGGGTCTATTTACGCGTGCTCGATCAGCGGATCCTATAGTATGGCCAGCATTTCCAGATGTACTCAAAGGAGCTTCTGCTCATCCAGGAGAATCTATTGAAGAATATCAACAGAGAAATGGCATAAAAGATTTCGAAGTGACACCATTAGGTGATACCGGGGATGCTGCTGTTGCAGCTGAAGTTGGGACAATACGTTCGAAGCGAGAAGTTCTAAGAGATGTCGGAAAAAGTTTTATCTTTAACGTAACTCCAGGTCAGCTCGCCGGACATGCTCGAAGTGTCGGGGAGATTGCTAGGAAGCACCCTCGCTTCGCTTTTGGTGTACTTGCTGTCGGCGCAGTAGCCGCATACCTGCTTATCAAGGATAGTGGTGGACACCATGGTAACATGAATATGTTTGCCGATCTGCAAGATAAACTTCAAGATACTAAGCATCATTTGGCAAATGCTAATGATTATATCTCTCAGCTTGAGATGCGTGTAGATACAAAACAGGAAAAGATTAATCATCTGCGTGAGCTTCTCGCTGATCAGAAACGTACTGGCGGTGTGGATCCTAATGCTGTCTCGTGGAATTTCTCTGATGGATCTGGTGGTGAAGCGTTTGCACGCACTAACGGCTTTGACCCATCGCTTTGGTACAAGCATCAGGATGCATTTGCTAAAGCTTTCCCCGACCTAACGTATCGAATGGGAGATGGGAATATTGGGCTGATAGACCAAAGTACGACCACAAGTACCAGTACTTTACCACGTGCCGCACAAGAGTGGTGGCAGAACCGTGTTAACTAGTATTGTGGATGTGATTCGTATATAATTAACCACAAATATAGTAAGTAGGGGATGCTACATGTTTCGACTAGATGAACAATTCTTGAAAGATATTGGTCTTGAAGGACTACCCGAGGATCAGAAACAACCGTTCTTGCAGCATATTTATAGTGAGCTAGAACTTCGTGTTGGTACGCGGCTTAGTGATGGTTTGAGTGATGCACAACTTGAAGAATTCGAGCAGATCATTGATCGCAAGCAAGACAAGATCATGGACTGGCTGTCGCAGCACGCACCTACCTATGCACAGGACCAGGCGTTTATGAAGCTACAGCAGGCAACGAACTTGCCAGCTGATGATCCACGTCTCGTGGCCGAATATACGGCAACAAAGTGGCTCGAGGTAAATCGTCCTGATTACCGCGATGTTGTAGCAGCAGTACTTGCCGAGCTGAAGCAAGAGATTCTTGCAAACCGTGATGCTATTTTAGGGGGTATTCAACAGCAGGCTGCTATGCAGCAAAATAACGATAATCAGCAGCCACCGGTACAGCCAGCGGCTTAGATTCGGTGCTTGTATCCAGCAAGAAATGCCTCTCGGGGCATTTCTTTTTTGCCGAGCGGTTTAAGCGAATCAATAACAAGGAAGTTGCCATCACCACACTTGATACTAAGGTCAGTTTCCTGTGACGATACATGTGCGTTTGTGATAATGACTTCAACCGACCCAAGGGTTATACGGCTTTGCGGCCAATCAAGAAATGCGCGAATGCGATGTTCAATATCGGCAGCCGGTTGAGAGGTATCGATAATGCCATCAGCCTTTGTGAGTTTGCGTGAGTAGGTGGCTCGGTCTGGGTGTGGTTGGTTATGTGGCATTATATCGCCGTCTATGTAGCGTGGGACGTATTCTTGAATGAGTTCATCACTGAGTAGGATGAGCTTTTTGGTAAGACTTGGGGTAGTTTCATTTGGCGCAAGGTGCAAGGTTTTCTGGGTGATGAGCTTTCCGGTGTCCATGCCTTCGTCGATTAGCATTAAGCTGACGCCTGTTTTCTCGTCACCGTTTGCAATCGCCCACGTAATAGGGTCGGCTCCGCGAAGTTTTGGCAGAAGTGAGAAGTGAGAATTAATGATACCGCGCGGGAACATATCGATCACTTTTTGGGAGACAATGATTCCGAAATCGATTAAAATTGCGTACTCACTTACGAATTGATGACTTGGACTTGTGACCAGAGCATCAAGTTCTTTTTTATTGCCAGCAGTAAGAATGGGAAGGCCGAGTTTTTCGGCAAGCGTAATGACCGGTACATCGCCGCGATGGTGCGGTGGGCGAGGCTTGGTAATGACTACTTCAATTTCCGTGTGCTTGGCAAGCAGTTCAAGGCATTTGGCAGCAACGGGACCGCTGCCAAAGAACACTGTTTGATTAATCTTCCCAGAGGTCATGATTGTCTCGAATATGCTCATCGTAATTGAGAGACTGGAGGTTACCTTTTTCGTCGAGTGTGTAGAATGCTTTTTCTTGATCGCGGATATGGTCGATGAAGCAAATGCCGTTTGTATGATCTATTTCATGTTGGAGAACGCGTGCCAGAAAGCCGTCGGCTTTGAGACGAACTTCGTTGCCTTCGATGTCGAGGGCTTTAACGCGCACTCTACTCCAGCGTGGGACATTGCCGTATATTTTACTCACCGACAAACAGCCTTCGTAATCTGAAATCTTTTCGCCTTCGCCTTTGACAATTTCTGGGTTGATGAGAGCGGTAAAGCTATCGTTCTCTTTATCTTCAAAGTCGCTACGTACAATAACGACACGCTCGAGTTTATCAACCTGTACTGCGGCAAGTGCTGCGCTGATTTCATGGGGGCGAGAAGCTTCCCAGTCAAGTGCGGCGTCGGTCATGTCCTGAATTAGTTTTAGTACGTCGGGAGTGATGACGTGTACTTTGGCGGACTTTTCGCGAAGATGTGGATTCGGTAGTGTGATAATATCTTCTTTTTTCATTCTCTCTAGTATATCAGATGAGAATAGAGTAATCACCGCTAGAGTAGCGAGTGGGGGTCGAGCTCAAACTGCCAGTTTTTATTTGGGACAAATTGCAGAGTATCGAGTAGTGTTTGGCGCTTTGCTGACTTAATAACAAGCTGCCATCTGTAGGTATCGCGAACTCGTTCGTAAAAAGCGGGTGTAGGGCCAAGAATTTCAATATCGAGGCGGCTCTCTTTTAGCTTTTCGGCGAGCTCGCGAGCATTTTTGACGGCTGCTTTTTCCGTCTTGTATACACAGGTAAGCTTCAGTAGATAGCAAAATGGAGGAAAGTTAGCATGTTTTCTTGTGCGAAGAGTACGCTCGTAAAAGTCTTGGTAATTACGAGAAATGCCATCCTTGATAGTGGGATGATCTGGCTGGTAGCTCTGTACGATGACATCGGTAGGATGATGTGACCTTCCGACGCGGCCGATTACCTGACTGAGTAGCTGGAATGTGCGTTCAGATGCGGTGTAGTCGGGAAGTGACATGCCGGCATCTGCCTGGACAACACCAACAGTGCGCAGGTTTGGCAAGTCGAGACCCTTGGCGAGTACTTGCGTGCCAATAAGGATATCAACTTTGCCATGGTAGATATCATCGTAGCGTGCTTCGACCGTTTGAGTTTTGTCGCTGTCGCCGTCGGTGCGCAGTATGTTTGCCTGCGGGAAAAGCTTTCGGATTTCTTCCTCAATGCGCTTGGTACCGATGCCTTTATGAATAATGTCGGCATGTCCGCACTCTGGGCAGCTTGTGGGAACACGATCGGTGAAGTTACAGATGTGACATTGTAGGTGGTGTTGATCGCTGTGTAGTGTGAGTGGCACGAAGCAGCGAGGGCAGCCTGCATTCCAGCCGCAATTTTCACATAGTGTGGTTGATGCACTACCACGGCGATTATGGAATATGAGGCTCTGGTGACCAGCTGCCAGAGTCTGCTCAAGCTGGTTGATTAGCTTATCGGATAGGAAGCGGTGCTTTTTGAATTCGGATCGTTTTGTCATGTCGACAAGCGAGATAGATGGCGGGGTAGCTGCTTGTGCAGGTGAGGGCATTTCAATGATTGGTCGGTCTGTTTGCTTCGCAAGGAAATAGTCAGCGATTAGCGGGGTGGCGCTACCGAGAATAAGTTTTGCACTGGAGACGTGGGCGAGTGTGCTGGCAGCACGCAGCGCTGAGTAGCGAGGAGATTGTTCTTGTTTGAAGCTTGGTTCGTGGCACTCGTCTATGACGATAAGGCCAGTTGATGGAACAGGTATGAAGAGCGCAGAGCGGGGGCCGATGACAATACGGGGTGCGGTGCTATGAAGTGCTTGTTGCCAGACAAGGTGACGCTCGGCTTCCGTCTGGCGCGAATGGGTAATAAGTATGTCCTCGAAGTGATTTGAGAATTCAGCAACAAGCTGCGAGGTGAGAGCAATCTCGGGCACGAGAAGAATAACTGACTTGCCACTCGCGATAGTCTTTTGGGCTAACGCAATGTACACCGCAGTTTTTCCTGAGCCTGTGACGCCATGCAAAAGTGCAGTACCAGGCTCCATAGTATCAATTTTTGCGATTGCCCGAGACTGATCTTCTGTGAATACAAAATTTGTTCGTTTACGCTCTGTAACAGTAGTATTTGTAGCGTTACGTGTACGTCTTTTGGTGGCAAGTCCTCGTGGTAGTATGGTTTGTAGGACAGTTGCAAGCGGCGTGGCGTAGTATGTGCTCATCCAGAGCGCTGTTTCTATAAGTGAATAGGGGAGCGGCGCATCTTCAAGAAGTTTTACAATGGGCTTGGTAGCATAGGTTGGCTTGCTTGATTGCTTTATCACTACACCACCCACCATCTTTTTGCCAATCTCAACTTGCACCAGCGAGCCAACCGGTATGCTATTTTCAGACGAATAGGTAAAACTCTCGCTACCAAGCCGAGCAATGATCGTAGGTGCTACCTCGTAGTAATACATATCACTAGTATACGTCGTATGGTGCTGCTACACTAAGCATAAGTATGTATTTTGAATCGAGAATGCAAGCCGGCACATTACTTGCCGAACAGTTATTTGAAAAGTATCGCTACGAAAATTGTGCAGTGGTGGCGTTGAGTGACGGTGGGGTGTTGGTTGGCGAGCAGGTTGCAGAAAAACTGCACTGTATTTTAACGATGCTTCTTATTGAGGATATTGAGATACCTGGTGAAAGCTTGAGTTTTGGTGGGGTGAGTCAAGGGGGTAATTTTACCTTCAATAGTGCTTTTTCTGGTGGAGAGATCGAAGGATATGTATCTGAGTTCCATGGCTATCTTGACGAGCAGAAGCGAGAAAAGTTTCAAAAGATTAATCGTTTACTGGG
>JASLCR010000008.1 GCA_030145955.1 Candidatus Saccharimonadales bacterium | reverse complement strand
TTCTATCGCGCGCATATTGGCACACGAAATTAATGAGCTACCATATTCTGATGAATCAACTCATCTTGATATTATCGAAATCGATGCGGCGAGTAACAACGGTGTTGATGATATTCGCGATCTTCGCGAACGTGTCAACCTTGCGCCGACGAGCGCCAAAAAGAAGATCTACATCATCGATGAGGTGCATATGCTTTCAAAAGCAGCTTTCAATGCACTTCTTAAAACGTTAGAGGAACCGCCAGAACATGTCGTGTTTATCCTTGCAACGACTGATATCGATAAACTTCCTGAAACGATCATTAGCCGCACGCAGCGCCATACGTTCCGCCGTGCTAGTGGGGAGCATATAGTAAAAAACCTTACGCGCATTGCAAAAGAAGAAAAAATTGCAATTGAGCATGAAGCGCTCGAGCTAATTGCCGAGCATGCCGACGGAAGTTTTCGCGACAGCGTCAGTTTATTCGATCAGCTAGCAAACATTGCAAGCGGCGAGAAAATTACGGCCGGTATGATCGAAAAGAGTCTTGGTCTTGCGCCAAAGCAGGCAATTAGTCAGCTTGCCGCAGCCACAGCTCATAAAGACTTTTCATCGGTTCTTGAACAGCTAAAATCCCTTGAAACAAACGGCATCCAGCCGTCTATCATTGCAAAGCAGCTGATCCAGCATATTCTCATGCACTCCCAAGAAATGCCACAGCTCTTAACACTCCTTGATGAGCTGCTCTCTGTTGGCCAATCAAGCATGCCAGGCGCTGCCTTGATGGCGTGTCTTGGCACATATGCTGCGCCGACAAAATCAATGCCGGCTACCGCAGTTCAGCACGCACCCGTCGTACTCAAGGAACTAGAAATCAAAGCTACCGAGCTACACCCAAAAGACGATATCGTGGCAAAGCACCAGCCGAAACAGACCGCATCGGCCCTCAAAGCGCAACCGTCTAAAAAGACAAGCACGCCTTTACCTGAAGCAGAGCCAGCGAAAGCAACGCCAAAAAAACCTCGAGCGAGTAGCAAAACTGCCGCCACCATCGACTGGCTCGCGCTCACAGAAGCTGCAAAGCAGGCAAGCATCGGGCTTGCTAGCGTACTCGCCAAATGTAGCGGCACTTCCGAAGATGGTACCGTTACTATCTATACCCGCACTGAGTTTTTTAAGAAAAAGCTCATGGCACCAGCCTATCAGCAAATACTCTACACCATCCTAGCGGAACAAACTGGCTTTGAATGGGAGCTTGAATTTGTTCCCGGCATGCAACCCTCGAGTAATAGCGAAATTTCCGCTGTAGCTGCTATTATGGGAGGTGGAGAAGAAGTGGAGTTAAACGAATAGCCTTATGGCTGACAAGAATGTACAGGCCGGAAAAGTCCCGCCACAAAATATCGATGCTGAAAAAAGCCTGCTCGGTGCAGTGCTTATTGACGATGAAGTGCTAGCTGATATTACCGAGCATGTTAGAGCCGCCGATTTCTATGACAAAACTCATGGAATTATTTATGGCGCAATGATGCGTCTTTATGAAAAACATCGTCCCGTAGACCTACTGACCCTCACTGATGAACTGAAGCGAAAAAAAGAACTTGAAACAATCGGCGGCTCGGCCTACCTGACCGAATTAACAACCTACGTACCAACCTCTGCTCACGCAGAGAGCTATGCCGAAATTGTTGCCCAAAAAGCCGTCCGTCGTCGTCTTATCAAGGCAAGTGGTGATATATCTGAGCTTGGATTTGATGAAGATACTACTACGCAAGAACTCCTCGAAAAAGCAGAAGCAGAACTTTTTAGCGTATCCGACCAGTCACTCAAGCAAGACGTTGCCTCACTGGAAAGCATTCTTACCGAAAGCTTTGATCGTCTCGAAGAACTTCATAAAAACAAGGGACAGCTTCGCGGTGTGCGCACCGGCTACCGTGACCTTGACAATATGACTGCTGGCTTGCAGCGTTCTGACCTCATTATCCTTGCGGCTCGTCCCGCAATGGGTAAGACAACGTTTGTGACCAATCTTGCCTACAACGTGGCAACAATTGCCAAACAGCCCGTGCTATTTTTCAGCCTTGAGATGAGCAAAGAGCAACTGGTTGATCGTATGCTTTCTGATGCATCAGGAGTTGATTCGTGGAATATCCGTACCGGAAATCTTTCCGATGAAGATTTCTCGAAGCTATCAGAAGCAATGGGCGAAATGGCAGAAGCGCCGATTTTTATTGATGATCAGCCGGGCCTTAGCGTTCTCGAAATGCGCACCAAAGCAAGACGTATCAACCACGAGCAACCACTTGGACTGATTATCATCGACTACTTACAGCTTATGCAAGGTAGCGGTAAAGATAATGGCAACCGTGTACAGGAAGTATCGGAAATTTCGCGTGGGCTTAAGCTTATTGCCCGTGAGCTAAATGTGCCACTTATTGCGCTCAGTCAGCTGTCGCGTACCGTTGAGCAACGTAGTCCGCAGATTCCTCAGCTGTCCGACCTCCGTGAGTCGGGAAGCATTGAGCAAGATGCCGATATCGTTTCGTTTATTTATCGACCGGGCTATTATGAGCCTGATAATCCAGAGGTTGAAAATATTACCGACCTTATTATCGCGAAACACCGTAACGGACCTGTCGGTAAAGTGCAGCTTTACTTCCACCCCGAACGACTGCGCTTTATGTCGCTTGATCGCCGACATAATGAGTAGCTTTCATGCTACACTAATTATCAGACAATGGGCAAACTAAACATTACTGATTTTTACTTCTATCGATGGCGCTATATACTTGGCGCTCTCATACTCGTGGGTGCACTTGCCGGAGTGCTAACTATTGCCGGCTTCTTTACTCCAGGTGGGCTCTCGGAAGCTGAAATACAGTCTGCAAGCAGCAGTATCCACACTCCGCCGTCAGTAGTAAATGGCAGCAATCCCGCCTCTGTACTACACCTTCCGTACCATGGCTTACAAAAGATTAGCATCCAACTACTCGGAGTAACTGATTTCGCCATCAAGTTACCATCCCTCCTGATGGCTGGAGTAAGTATCTTGTTGCTCTATGGAGTAGTCCGTTTATGGTTTCGCCGTAACGTAGCTATTATTACCAGTACAATTGCCGTCACTTCAGCACAGTTCCTTCTGCTTGCTCAGCTTGGCACACCAACAATTAGCTATATATTCTGGTCGGCTGCGGTTTTGTTCGCTACCTCTATGCTTGCATACTCTGAAAAATACCGTGCAGCGTGGATGGTCGCTACCAGCATATTAGCAGCGCTTAGTCTGTATTCACCACTTGGAATATACTTACTGCTAGCCCTTCTTCTTACTTCGATTTTTCACCCCCATGCACGGTTTATCGTCTTCAATCAATCAAAAGTATTGCTTGCAATCTGCGTTGCGCTATTTGCGCTCATAGCAACACCACTCATCTTGAGTGCCGTTAATCACCCCGATATACTACTGAGCGTTACAGGTATCTCGTCATTCGTCGTACCAAATCTACATGGTCTAGCGGAATCTCTTGCGCCATATGCCTCGTTCTACACGCCCTCGGGCGGAATCACGATTCAGCCCGTCTACGGTTTAGCAACCCTGCTACTTATAGTGCTTGGGGCTATAAGGCTATTTAGCGCTAAATACACCGCCAAGAGCTACATTATCAGTCTTGTATTTATTTTCGTTTTTGTCGGTATCATTAGCAAGGCGCTGCCGGTAGCATACACATTTATTCCAGCCATGCTCCTGGTTGGTTTTGCTATCGATTATCTCATATCAAGCTGGTATCGACTTTTTCCACTCAACCCATATGCGCGAGTTGCCGGTCTGT
>JASLCR010000087.1 GCA_030145955.1 Candidatus Saccharimonadales bacterium | reverse complement strand
CATACACCTTATTCGCATCGAGACCGACGACATCAAAGAGAAATTCAGCGATCCATTCAATCTGCTGGTCTTTGAAATAGTCGCCCATGCTCCAGTTGCCGAGCATTTCAAAGAAAGTTGTATGGCGATTGTCACCAATATCTTCAATATCTTGAGCACGTAGACAAGTCTGACTATCAACAATACGCTGACCTTTTGGATGCGCCTCACCAAGCAGGTGTGGAATCATTGGCTGCATGCCGCTCCCAGTAAAGAGTGTTGTTGGGTCATCCTTTAATACAAGCGGTGCACGCTTGATTGCCACATGATTACGGTCTTCAAAGAATTTTATATAAGCATTGCGGATTTCTTGAGCATTCATCATGCCTGATTATAACAGAGGAGACTCATCTCGCAACTGATGCCACTCATGCATGTTTATTTTTACACTCACCACGACTTTATGTAGCAAATAATTATCCACGCATCATTGTATGCAAATGTAAGCACAAGAGATAAAGTGCAGTTAAAATATTTAAAGTGCATTATTACAGAGGTCAAAGTGTTAATGTTTATAAAATATAGTTGACAAGCTGTAAAATACGCGTATACATAATACACAGACTTTACGTTGGATCATTATAACTGCGGTGGGAGAAGGACATGGGGATATGTCAAAACTCACCAAAACATTAAGGATTGTAGCCGCAATACTCGTCGCAGCATTCTCGGGCAACCTACTGCCCGCAGCTGCCACGTACGCAGCCGGTAACAATAACGGCGCACCACAGCCAGTTTGGTGTCAATTCACCAGCACCTGGACTGCTCAGCAAGGTAGCTCAAATAGCAACCCAAACCGTGTTGCACTGAAGCAACTACCGCCAAATGCTCCAGCAGATATGTACATCGATGCGACAACAGGGCAAGTTTGGACACCAAACAGCTCGTTTGACGCCATGAAGGCTGCACTTGATGCCGAGTGTGTGAAGCAGCAAACCGTCACACCAACAGCCCCTACCATTAAAGCTGATCCATGTGGTACCGCTGGCGATATCTACACAATTCCTTCTACCACTGGTGTCATTTACCAAGTTGGTGGTACTACAAAAGCTGCTGGTGATTACCCAACTAACGGTGCACTCAGTGTCACCATCACTGCTGTAGCCGCAAGTGGCTACACATTGTCAGGAGCAACCTCATGGACACTGAATTTCACCAATAACTCATGCGTACAAGTCATTACTGCTCCAACCGTTACACCATCAGTAGTCTGTGGTGCTAACAATGATGAGCTTACACTTCCAGGTTCTGCCAACTACACGCTTACCTCAGATACCGGCTGGGTAAACGGTAGCCGAACAATCGCATGGACAGCAAACAGTGGATTTGTCTTTGAGGGCGGTTCAACTACCAATACGCAAACTTTTACCGATACAAATACCCTGTGTCCACCAACTGAGATCAGCCTACCAACGCCAATCGCTAATGATCCATGCGGTCTCAATAACGCTACTTGGGGCACACAACCAACCATCGAGCATGTTGCTTGGTCAATGCAGGATGATGAGCTTGTCGCAGCTGTTGTTGGCAACTTCACATTCCCTAATGGTGAGACAAGTCATAACTTTGGCAAAGTTGTCGATAGCGGCATGCTCTGCCCAGTTGAGAAACCAGCCGCGCCAGCCAGCACCGATCCTTGCGGTCTCGCAAACGCAACATGGGTACTTCCGGCCGACACCGATGAACTTGACTGGTCACTTGTCGATGGTGTACTCAGCGTAAAAACAACGGTAAATTACGAATTTACCGACCACACAACCTCAATTAACTTCGGTGTAGCACGAGATAGCGGCGTGCTTTGCAATGCAACTGCTCTACCGGTCACCTATGTTGATGAATGTGGAATCGCAAATGATACCTACACAATTCCCGAAGCAGCTCATGTTATCTACAAGATTGGCGACGTAGTGACGCCTGCTGGCACCTACTCTGGCAGCGGCACCGTCACTATTACGGCATCTGCCACCGCTGACTACCAGCTTACAAGCCCTTACACATTTGAGTATGAATTTGACAACGCATCGTGCGAAAAAGTAACAATTTGCCACCGCACCAATGCCGTCAACAATCCGTATGTCAAAATTGAAGTTGCTACGAGTGCCGTTGATGGCGTTAGTGGAAACAATGGCAAAGGTCAGGCCGATCATTACGGTGAGCACCAAGGGCCTATCGCTTCAAGCGAAGCCGTAGCACAGCACCTCAAGGATAATCACGAAGAATGGGGCGATATCATTCCTCCAGTCCCAGGTGCACCGATCCCAGGCGCAGGCGAAGGCCTTAACTGGACCGCACTTGGTCAGGCAATGTTTGAAAACAACTGTGAATACGTCACTGAAGTTACACCAGCAGAACCAACTTCACTTGACTTCTGCTACGATGATGCAGATGGCGTACAGATTCCAGCGACAACAGGCATTACTTACAAGGTTAATGGTGTTGAGACAGCAGCAGGGTTTGTGCCGTTTGATGGTGAAGCATTGGTTGTTACAGCCCAAGCGAACACAGGCTTTGTCATCAAAGAAGGTGCTACGAATGAATGGACATTTGACGAAAGTAACTTTACTAACGAAAGCTGCCTAACAATCAAAAAGGAAGCTACTGGGTACGAGGACGTAGACAAAAATGGTGTCATCAACCTTGGCGATAAGATTGTCTGGAGAATTACCGTCACAAATAACGGTGATATTGACCTCAACGAAGCGTTTAAAGTAGAGATTAAAGATCTTGATATCACTATCACAATTAATAGTCTTGATGCTGGTGAATCTTACTCAGAGGAAGTAAAGACAGCCCTATCTAGCGACGACATGCGCGCTTGTAAAGCAACCAACACTGCAACTTTCTCTGGCTGGCGAGCAGCTCCACAGGAAGCAACACTCGAAGCGCTAGAGACTGCCGACAGCATGCCGCTTGCCACAGGTTCAGCCAGTGCCGAATACAGCTTCACCTGCCCGACACCTGGTAAGGGAAATCACAATCCACCGGCAACTCCCGAGGCTCCATCAGCACCAAACACTGGAGTAGCACGATCAATAGCAGAGACAAATAATGCAGCGCCTATTTTCGCTCTCATCTTTGCAACACTCGCTTACGGCGCACTTTACATCACACGACGAAAATTCGAACAATAAAAATCTGAACTACCCGGCGACGATACCACCACCAACACACTCGTCGCCGTGGTACAGCACCACCGATTGCCCTGGCGTGACCGCACGCTGGGGCTCTTTTAGCTCCAGAGTACTCTCGTGCAGGGTAGCACCCACAAGAGGAGCACGGTGTCGAATACGGACGAGGAGTTCAGTATTACTATCGGGTGCATCACCAATCCAATGAAGATTAGTTAAGGTGATTGAGCGTCGCCAAATATTCTCATCTTCAATATTTTGCGACACGTAGACTACATTTTGCGACATATCTTTGCCTACCACGTAATATGGCAGTCCCCCGCCCAGATCGAGCCCATGACGCTGACCTAACGTATAGAAAATTGCTCCGTCATGCCGGCCGAGTACTTTACCCGTCTGCCTGTCGATGATATCTCCTGGAGTCGTCTCAATATACTGTGAAAGGAATTCACGAATACCGATCTGCCCGACAAAGCAGATTCCCATACTTTCTTTTTTGCCCGCAGTCGTCAGGCCACGTTCCTCAGCCATTTGTCGGACTTCAGGCTTCGTAAAATCCCCAAGAGGGAAGAGAGTTTTGGAAAGCGCCTCTTTTGTCACCCGATAAAGAAAATAGGTCTGGTCTTTATTGTCGTCGCGAGCCTGAAGTAACCTGCCGTCTTGCGTCTTGGCATAATGGCCAGTCGCGATCATATCTGCGCCCTGCTCTAACGCTGTCTCGAGAAAGAGTTTAAACTTCACTTCTTGATTACACATAATATCTGGGTTTGGCGTACGACCCAGCTTGTACTCATCAATCATGTAACCGACAACTTTCTCGCGGTACTCATTTTCAAAATCAAACACTCTAAAATCAATACCAAGTTGCACCGCAACTCGTTTCGCATCCGCAAGATCATCGGCCCATGGACACTTCATACCTGGAAGATCTTGCGTCCAATTCTTCATATAAACACCCGTCACATCATAGCCCTGCTCTTTCAAAAGAGCAGCCGTGAGGGAAGAGTCGACACCCCCACTCATACCAACAAACACTTTTGTCATCGACTCTCTCCTGCGTGTGTAGCACCCACCTTTACAAGCTCGCCAATGGCAAGCCACCACCCACGCGGTGTTGCCCACCAATACCACTGCCAATCTGGATCGCCCCATGCTGGATGATTTAACACCGCTACCTTGTCGCCTGCGATTGCCTTAAACTCGAGCCCGGCGCGTCGCTGATGGTACGGCGATGTTACAACGATAAGACGCGATATTCTATATTCTTCTAGTAGTTTGCTTGTTTGCTCGGCGTTTTGATGAGTCGTCCGTGATGTGTCTTCGGTAAGAATATCTGCCTCTGGTACACCCGCTGCTATAGCTTGCTCCTTCATTACTGCAGCGTTACTTGGAGAAGCTTCATCAAATGCAGCGCCAGAGAAAATAATGTATTTCGCCCAGCCCGCTTCATATAGCTTAATCGCCTCTGCTGCTCGCACCGATGTATTACCACCACTCACCGCAACAATGGCATCTACTTTCTCACAACCAGCAAGATCTGTTGGCTTTGCACCACATCGCACTAAATCATCAGGCGAAAGATATGCACCGATAGAAATCACCATCAACGTAAAAAAGAGAAGCACACCCAAGATAACCTTAATCATGCTACCTGCTCCATTCTCTGATATTCACTGTTTAAAGCTTTCGTTATTGCTACCACGGCCCGCTCAATATGCTCCTGAGTTGTGTGTCGCCCAAGTGTCATACGCAAACTGCCATTGATAAGTGTCTCGTCAAGCCCAATCGCAACAAGCACATGAGACGCCGTGTGCTTATTTGCTGAACATGCGCTTCCTGTTGCCACGTACACACCCTCTGCCTCAAGCAAGAATATAATACGCTCAGCATCGATAGCGGGAAAGGCAATTGAGAGATGGCCTGGTAAACGGTGCTTCCGAGAGCCAAGCACAACAGACTCGGGAAATGCATTGGTTAGGTGCGCCTGGAGCGTATCTCGCAAATCTCGCAGTCGACTACCTTCGCTACGGCGTATCTCACTAGCTCGCTTAGCGGCAGCTGCAAACCCAATCGTTCCAGCAACATTTTCAGTACCGCTTCGCAGCCCACGTTCTTGCCCTCCGCCAACAATGTATGGTTCAAGATGTGCTGATTTCTTCGTCCACAACAAACCTACTTGCTTGGGGCCATAAACTTTTCCTGCGTTCAATGTCAATAAATCAACACCAAGTCGTGCGACATGAATATCTATTTGATCAAAACCTTGGGATGCATCACAGTGAAAGAGTAGGGGAGTAGTATTTCCCTGCTCCACCCTATTTCGTCGCTCGGTATCGAGCATCTGGGCAATCTTACGAATTGGCTGCAATGAGCCAAGCTCGTTATTGGCGAATGCAATACTCACTAGAGTTGTATCAGGGCGAAGTGCCTGACGAATAGCTTCTGGGTCAACTAGACCTTTTTCATTCACTTCTACCAAAGTGTGATCACGACGTTTTGCTGATTCTAAAACTGCCGGATGCTCAATCTTTGAAGTAACCACATGACCAGTTATGGCAGAAAACACTAGGTTAATCGACTCGGTAGCCCCAGCGGTAATCACTACCTCATCCCCTTTTGCACCAAATGTTTCAGCAAGTTGCTGCTTTGCCGCTTCGTACTCACGCCGTACTTTCACAGCTGGGGCGTACGGGCTTGAAGGGTTATAAAAATACTCAGAAAAATACGGTTGCATTGCTTCAACGACAAAATCTGCCATCGGTGTGGCAGCAGCATAGTCAAGCTATATTCCGTTTTGTATCACTTACTCTATTATACTATGTATAGCTTAACTAAGCTTCTGTCCGGTTTGAGGATCACGCTCGTAAATACCACGCATGACTTGCTCGTAGTACATCTGCACCGCGACACCAAAGTTTCGCAACTCATCACCCTCAAGATAGCTATAGTTAGCACCATCTTGAGCTTTTAATATTCCCTTTTGCTGTACTTCATACCGAGTTGTCATTGATCGCTTGGTGCCGTTTGCATCAATGGACTCCTCATACCAAATCCATGTCTTTGGATCAAGATTAAAGAATTTCCGATGATATCCTTCCGGTATTGGGCCAAAAAGAGCCCCCCCGACTTCACTCTCGAGTTGAATGAGTTCACGCTCCGTCAGCTTCTTAAATGGTCGCACTTTTGGCATCTTTAGTGAGATGGCGTCTTTTGGATCACCAACAAGGAGTGAGAGTGCTTTTGAAAATATACTCATTACAGTAGTGTGCCTTTATGCCACAAGTTTATCTTCACGAGCTTGAGCAAGCACCAATCCTACACGATCAGCATAGATGCTGTAATATTCTGCTTCTTGGTCTGGAGTTAAACCATACTCTGTTCTAACAGTATTTTCAGTAGCACTAAAGCTGTTTGCCACAACCTCTCGTGCTGCATCAATACGCATCAAACGAGGATGAGCCTTATGCAAGTGAATCTCATCATCATTCCCAAATTCAGTAGCATCACGCGGTGCGCGGTGATCTTCAAGGTTGGTAATTTGTGCCTCGCCCATGATAAAACTCCTGTTTTCTTTGATGAACAGTTCTTTTGCAATGTGTTTGTTCAAGATGCTATTTTAGCGAAAATAGCGTTTTGGCATTTGCTGATGTGACTCGCGCTAGCTCGTCAAGTTCCACCCCACGCCGTTTAGCGTGATACTCGGCCACATGCCTCACAAATGCTGGCTCATTTACTTTACCACGAAGTGGCACAGGAGTCAAGAAAGGTGCATCGGTTTCAAGTAGCATTTTTTCAAGCGGAACCTGGTCCCACATTGCCTGTTTGTCTTTGGCAAATGTCGATATACCGTTTACTCCTATACAAAGACCCTCCGACACAGCCTTCTCCATATTTTCAACGCTATCCGTAAAGCTATGCAGCACTCCCCGAAGCCCCGGAAAATTACCAAAAATTGGCCAAAAATCGTCGTAGGCCTCGCGCACATGAAAACTCACGGGCAGTTCATAGTCAATTGCCCACTGCAGCTGCTCTTCGAGCGCATTGATCTGTATTTCTCTTGGTGAATTATTGTAAAAATAATCAAGCCCAACCTCACCAATACCAACAACTTTCTCGGGCTTCACGTCAAGCAAGGCGCCGATCTTCTGCCATCCATCTTTCGTATCATGCGGATGCACACCGACTGTCGCCCAAGCGTGCTCATGAGTTTTAGCAAACTCCACCGCCTCGGCAGAAAATTTCTCACTGGTACCAATACAGATCATATCCACATCGGCAGCAACTGCCCGCTCGTATATGTCTTCACGATTGGTATCTTGATAAAATCCCGACTCGTGAATATGACAGTGTGTATCAATTAGCATGATACTAGCATAGCATCACTGCGACAGCAGTACGCCAACAGATGGGCTGACTAAATCATCATAACCGACACCTAACCGTAGCCTTCCACGCAATTCCGTCGAGCTTATATCTCCAGTATCAACCATCAAGCGCGTTGCGCGTGGTCCAAGTTCGCCAGTAGCATATCCAGGGCGTTCGACCACGAGCATATCAAGTGTATCGAGTAACCACCCGCCGTAATTCCAATCAGCCATGGTCATAACCGAGTCAGCTCCAAAAACCCAGATAAATTGTCGCTCTGGAAAAAGATCATTGAGCTCACGCACCGTTTCGTATGTTTCGGTTGACCTTTCACGATCAAGTTCTGTCGTGTTGATAGCCACTTCGACAGTCCGACATAATACATCCCGAACCAAGGCGCGACATAACTCCAGCCGGAGCTCACGCGGCTCATCAATCGCCTTATCCCTCCGCCCAGCGCTTGGAAGCAGCCATATATCGGCATTACGAGGCTCTGCATAGTCTATACACCCTTGCAGTATCGCCTGATGTGCTCGAGTAGGCGGATTGAATGCTCCGCCATAGATAACTGTTTCTCGTGATTGACCGTTCATCGTACAATCCTTTCTTTTTTATTTAGTGTTGACTATACACTAACTGTATATTACACTGAGTTTAGCAAATTAGTGTACACAGCACAATAAGAAAGGAAATCTCCATGCGAACTCGTCAACAAGAAATTATCACTGCTCTCGGCGTACGGTCGGAAATCGATCCTCAAGTAGAAATCGAGCATCGCTCTCACTTTCTCGCCGACTACCTCGCGCATGCCGGACTTAATGGCTACGTCCTTGGTATTTCCGGCGGCCAAGACTCACTGCTCGCTGGATTACTTGCCCAGCGAGCAGTTGAGTTACGTCGTCAAGCTGGACAAGAAACTGCATTTCACGCAGTCTTGCTTCCTTATGGCAACCAAGTGGATCGAGTCGATGCCTTACTAGCTTGCGATTTTGTCCAACCAGATTTTATCCATGATTTCGATATAAAGCCCGGTGTTGATGGTATCACGAGCAGTTTTGCAACGTCGGAAGGCCGAGCAATTAGTGATTTTAACAAAGGCAACATTAAGGCTCGTACGCGAATGATCGCGCAGTATGCGATAGCCAGTGACCAAGGCCTTCTTGTTATTGGCACCGACCACGCCGCTGAGGCCATTACAGGCTTCTTTACCAAATACGGTGATGGCGGAGCCGATATACTGCCTCTATCAGGTTTGACGAAACGTCAAGGTAAACAGCTTCTTCGGGAGCTTGGGGCGCCAGAGCAGCTTATCACCAAGCAACCAACTGCCGACCTGCTAGATACCAAGCCAGGTCAGACCGATGAGAGTGAGCTTGGACTTACCTATGAGCAAATTGACGACTATCTTGAAGGGAGAGAAGTAGACGATCAGGTCGCCCAAGCGCTTGAGCAACGTTACAGCGCAACAATGCATAAGCGTTCGCTGCCCGTTGCTTACACCGATACTACTGATATACTGAAATAAGATGACTGAATTTTTACTCGCACGCCACTGCCAGACAAAAAGCAATATTCGCCCTGAGCTGATTGGAGGACGTGATCACACCACTGAGCCAACAGCTCTGGGAACCCAGCAAGCAGCACGCCTTGGCACGTTTCTTCGAACAACAGGTAAAATAAAGTTTGACGCCGTGTTTAGCTCAGGTGCTGTCAGAACAGATCATACGGGTGAAGTCACACTCCAAGCCGCTGGCTTGTCACAGCTTCACGCAATCCAGGTCGACGAACGGCTTCATGAGCTCAGCCAAGGTACATATGAAGGTCGGCTTCGAAGCGAAGTATATACTCCAGAGGCAATCAGCCAATACCGTCTCGATGAACTTGACGGTCACCTCCCAACTTCTGAGTCGATTCCAGAAGGTCAGCAGCGAATGTATGAGTTCCTTATGGAAAAGCATCGTGCATATCCAGAAGGTACACTACTCGTATTTAGCCATGGGTTAGCCATTCGCGCACTCGTTGGTAAAATTCGTGGCTACACCAAACCGGAAATCCTCGCCCTCAGCACACCAAATGTAAGTTTGACTAAAATTACTGTCATGGATGGTGTTCCTGTTGTTGATTACGTTGGCAAAACTGTCATCTCCGAGTAAACTAGTTACTGTATGAATTACACTGGCGAATACATCCCTCCAACTCTCACTGTTGATGCTGTGATTTTCCAAATCGCCGAGACAGGCTTGGAGGTGCTTCTCATAGAACGAGCAAACGAACCCTTTAAGGGAGTCCGAGCACTGCCCGGTGGTTACAATGCTCAAGGTGAAACGACAACTCATGCACTTCGTCGTATTGTTAAAGAAAAAGCTGGTGTCGATACCGAGAAAGACCTGAGCTACGTTGAGCAGCTGTATACTTTTGACACAGTTGATCGTGATCCACGAGGCCATGCCGTATCTGTCACGTATATGGGGTGTGGGCGTGAGGTCATCCCATCAGGAGATAGTTCAAATGCTATGTTCACACCAGTCAATTCACTCCCCGAATTAGCCTACGATCATGCAGCGATTATCCGCTATGCTCATGAGCGCCTGATTGCAAAGCTAGGATACACAAATGCTGTTGCTGCTTTCCTGCCAGAAGCATTTACACTATCGCAGCTCCAAGGTGCATACGAAGCCATCTTTGGCCGCGAACTCGATAAACGCAACTTCCGCAAGAAGTTTCTTTCACTAGGACTCATTCACGAAACTGGTGATATGTGGCGTGATGGCGCACACCGCCCCGCAAAGCTATTTAGGTTCAACAGTCAATCACTCGAATCGCTAAGTCGAAGTTTTGATTAGCTATCCCCAACGGAATTTCCGAGCGTAATTCCCATTCGTTTAGCTTTCTTTTCCAGGCGAGCACGATCAGCAGATCGTAAAGACTCCAGAATATCTTCCGACAAAAGTGTCGGTGCAGTCGCAACACGCGCTAGGCTTTCCGCTACCGTATATGTCCTGGAACTTTTTAATTCTACCCAGTTACCCCCATTAGGAGATAGTTCCGGACAAACAGTATGAACAATTCGCATCCATGTTGGCTTCGTGCGCACGTCCTCGGCATCGAACGGATTCTGGCGTGTTCTATCAAGAATGCTGCAATTAAGCATATCCTGGTCGGTGTCACACATAAGTTCCACAAACTCTTCAGGCAATAGACGCTCACTTCCATATCGATCGGTCATCATATAGTCACCGTGTGTAAACATTAATGCTTGGCCGTTTGGATACTCACGATGCATCGTACCCGCCATATCACGCCAACGCAGAAATACGTCCATAATACTTTCACCACCATCAAGTCGTGCATGCAAAGGATCAGCCGTTTTATTCCGGTATGTATCAGGGTAAAATCGCTCCTGGTCGGCCTTGGAAAGCTTACCGTATAATCCCCAATCCCGCTCGATAATACGGTCCTCAGGCGTGAGCCCTACCTGCTCGGCACCCGCAGCATAGCATGCTGTTTCAAAGGTACGAAGAAACGGCGAAACATATATAACATCAAAGTTTGCAAGCGCACCAATTTTTCGGCGTATCCAATCACCAGCGTTCTTTGCTTGCTCAACACCCAACGGTGAAAGTCGCTGCATCCAGTCAGGTCTACTATATATTTCCGCTACCACCTCTGGGTCTAAGTCAGCTATTAGCTCTTTTTGTACAACATTTGCTTCCGACTGTCCGTGGCGGACAAGCACTCGCCTGACTGGCATTGTCATGACTTTTCTCCTCATAGTATTGTTTTTACATAATAGTGTTGACTTAACACTAACTAAAGTTTAGCATAGAATACAGAAAGTGTAAAGAAAACACTTAATAAGTATCGGAGGTTCACATGCCACTCATATCGTTACACCGCACAACACCTAAACAAGATATCCGCGAGAGTATTGCTATAGGAGTCCTCCTAACATTACTGTCCTACATGGTAGGTATTGTCTTTGGTTGGATTGACACAGCGACACTCAATTGGCTCGAAGTGTTTGCTGTATTTACCTCATATAGCTGCACCTACCTTTGTGTTAAGGAACGTCGCATCAACTACCCTATTGGTGCGATT
>JASLCR010000069.1 GCA_030145955.1 Candidatus Saccharimonadales bacterium | reverse complement strand
TGTTTTGGAGCGTCAAAAAAGCGGTCGTTTACAGAACAGCTTACCAGGGTTCAGTATTCGTCACGTCTGCTTGCGTGGCTTTCAATGATGCAGCCGGTCATGGTTGGTGAGTGGAGCGGCATGCTTCCTTATAGGGTTGAAGCCGATCAGACGAAAGAATTTGTTGGTAGTCAGGTGCGTGCATATAGCAAATCGGTTGCAGCATGTTATTGGACATATAAAACTGAAGATCCCGGTCGCTGGAACTATCGCTGGATGCGCGAAAATGGCTATGAGGCATAAGTAATATGGTATGATAAAACCAATGAGTAAGAAGGGTGGGTTTCCTAAACTAACAGTTCGTGACGTGCCGCTTGATGGCAAGACGGTGCTGGTGCGTGCTGACTATAATGTGCCGCTTGAAGAAGATGGTTCGATTGCCGATGATTTTCGTATTCGGTCAAGCGTACCGACACTCGAGTATTTGCTTGATCATGGCTGCAAAGTAGTAGTAATGAGCCACTTGGGGCGCCCTGACGGCAAGAAGGATCCAAGTGCGAGTCTTAAGATTGTTGCTGGTCGACTAGCCGAACTGCTTGATGCGCCCGTAAAGTTTATCGGTGATTGCATAGGTGATAAAGCACGCATGGGAGTCAAGAAGGCGCCGAAGAGAAGTGTTGTGCTACTTGAAAACGTGCGATTCTATGCTCAAGAAGAAGAAAATGATAGCGATTTCGCCAAAAAAATTGCCAAAGACAGCGGTGCCCAATACTTCGTACAGGATGGATTTGGGGTTGTGCATCGTGCACATGCTTCAACCGCAGCAATTACCCAGTGGTTGCCAAGTGTAGCGGGACTTTTGCTTGAGCGAGAGTACCAGACAATTACTACAGCAATGAAGCATCCGGAGCAGCCACTTGTGGCGGTGCTTGGCGGGGCAAAGGTAAGTGATAAGTTGCCACTCATTGAGGCAATTATTCCAATCGCTTCGCAAATCTTAATTGGTGGCGCTATGGCAAATACATTCCTCGCGGCTAAAGGTGTTGCGATAGGAAAGAGCAAATACGAGCCCGATGAAATTCGAGAAGCGCAGAAGATTTATGTGCTTGCGGCCAGAAAAGTTGGCGTAGAGCGCGTAAATGACTTTATCGTTCTACCGACCGATGTTGCGGTGGCGAAAGAAGTGACTGATGCGGCGCTCAGGAAAAATGTGAAAGTGAGTGCTATTGCGAAAGATGACATTGCACTTGATGTTGGCGATGCGACTATTGAGGCATTTACAAAAAGAATTGAAAAGGCCAAGACAGTAATTTGGAATGGCACGCTTGGGTTTGCTGAATATCCCGAGTTTGCGCATGGTTCGGCGCGTCTTGCACTGACGCTTGCCACACATCCGGAAATTACCTCAATTATTGGCGGCGGTGATACGGCAGATTTTGTGCTGCACTGGGATAGTAAGAATGGTAAGAGCTTTTCGCATGTTTCAACAGGTGGTGGAGCAAGTCTAGAATTAATGAGCGGCAAGATACTCCCCGGTGTTGAAGCCTTGATGGACAAACGCTAGGGTTTGGTTGTGTACAGCCTTTTCATAATCTGCTACACTAAAAATAGATTAACCGTAAGCTAGATAATCGAGTGGGCAAACGAACATTAATCATCGGTAACTGGAAGATGAATCTCACGATTCATGAGGCAAGTTTGTATGTATACAAGCTTGATGGCATGGTGAAAGATCATCGCAATATTGAGATGGTGCTTGCACCTGGATTTCTTGCTCTCCAATCACTTAACTTACAGGTCGATCATCGAAAATTTAAGCTAGCCGCACAAAACCTGTACTGGCGCGACGAAGGTCCGTTCACTGGTGAAGTGGCGGCACAGCAGCTACGCGGGCTCATCAAGTATGCAATCATTGGTCACTCTGAGCGGCGTAATATCTTTCATGAGCACGATAAAGACATTCGTGCGAAAGTTCAAGCTGCAGTACGTAATCATATTACTCCAATACTGTGTGTTGGTGAGACAGCTGCCGAACGTGCATCACACGAGACAGCGAGTGTTTTACACGACCAAGTGACGGGCGGGTTAGCTAATCTCACCGCTGAAGAAGTGCAGACAATGGTGATCGCGTATGAACCTGTATGGGCAATTAGTCAAGGTAAGAACTTTGGTAACCATGCAGTTGCAACTCCTGGGGATGTGGCGAAGGCAATCAAAGTCATTCGTCGTCAAGTTGAGCACTTATTTGGCAAATCTGCGGCTGCAGATGTCAGGGTACTGTATGGTGGCAGTATCAACGCTTCTAATGCAACTGGCTTTATGACACTTACTGATCTTGACGGATTTTTAGTTGGTGGGGCAAGCCTCATTGGAGAAGAGTTTGCGGGTATTGTAAAAGCGGCACACACGAGAAAAGGATATATAGGATAAGCTATGACAGATATTGATTTCGACGAGCTTGATAAAGCGGTAAACTCACTCATGAAAGAGCCTGCGGCACTGACGCCGTCATCTGAGCCAACGCCTACTCCCACTCCGAGTGTAAAAGAACCAGTTGCGGCGCCAATTGAGCAACCAGTAAAAGTCGCAAGCCCGGTTTCACCAACTCCATCTACACTTCCAATGAAACGTACAGGTCGTTTTATGGATGTGATGCACCCTTCGTCTGATATGGGGAATGCAAAATCACCAGTTGCTTCGCGTACGGGAGTAACGATCAATCCACTGAATATACCAACTCCTGAGCCATCAAAAGCTATAGAGCAACCTGAAAATACATCTATTAATGAACCAGTTTCAACACCAACTACTGTAGCCCCAAGCGATATCTCTGCGGATAGCAGCTCGACTATGCCGGACCCACTTAACTTTGTTCCAGGGCAGCCGGCTCAGGAGGTAGCTGCGGAATCTACACCATTAGCTGATGCTGCCACACTGCCGGATACCAATACTCCCGCTCCAGTAGTAGACGCAACGCCTTCACCATTTCTACCTGATGCTAAGGTTGAGAAGCGGCCTCTTGGAAATGGCAGCAAGCCGGTGGATGAGCTTCCTGCGGACATGGCGATTGCGGCAGAGCCGGAAGTTGATGAAGCTAAAGCAGAGCCAAGTGATGATGTGGCTGCAAAGACTGTGCTATCAGCAGAGCTTGGGAGCGAAATTAATGCAATCGAAGCAGACGCACCTCACGAAAAAGTGCCGGCATCTACTGCTGAAACAGCCCCTGCTCTCGATGCTTCAGTCGGCATTTCGATCCCACAGCAATATAAGGAGAAGGTGCAAAGTGGCGACCAGTCGCATGCGCCAATTTATGACACTAATGTACAACCACTCGCGCATCCTGTTCGTAAAAAGTCTGGATGGGGAGTAGTACTATGGATTCTACTCATTATTTTGCTTTGTGTCGGCATTGCTGCCGGGCTTTATTTTGCTGGTATTATAAAGCTGCCAATGTAGCGTTTGCTTTAGTCCGTACGGTATACTAGATAGTAATGCGATTTCTTGAGGGGCTTAATGATGTACAAAAAACTGCGGTAACAACCAGTGGTCCATTGTTGATTTTGGCTGGAGCGGGCAGCGGAAAGACAAAAACGCTTACTCATCGAATTGCTTATTTGATTGCTGAAGAAAAAATCTGGCCAGAAGAGGTTCTTGCCGTTACCTTTACAAATAAGGCGGCTAAAGAAATGCGTGAGCGGCTCGCAGTATTACTTGGCCAGCCGAACACTCGTAATTTTATGCCATGGATGGGTACGTTCCATGGTATTTGTGTTCGCCTTCTCAAGATTGAGGGAGAAGCCATCGATATTGCAAAGAATTTCGTTATTTATGACGAAGATGATCGTCAAAGTGTGATCAAGCAGGTCATGAAGCAGCGAGGCGTGAGTGACCGACAGGTGAAGCCGCGAGCGGTGGCAGCAGCAATATCGTCGGCTAAGAATCAGCTCCAGAGTCCTGCAGATTTTGCACAGATAGCCAACTATCCATTTGAAAAGACTGTCGCGGAACTCTATAAAGACTATGAATCGCTTAAAAAAACAGCCGGGGCACTTGATTTTGATGATCTGTTACTTGAAACAGTTCGGTTGTTTAATGAAGTGCCTGATGTGCGGAAAAAATGGCGAGAGAAGTTTAAGTATATTTTGATTGACGAGTATCAGGACACCAATGCCGCACAATATGCCATCGTAAAGAGCCTAGTAAATGAGGCACGCAATATTTGTGTGGTTGGTGATGATTGGCAGTCGATCTATAGCTGGCGCGGAGCCGATTTTACGAATATTTTGAACTTTGAACGTGATTTTCCGGGGGCAACGGTCGTAAAGCTTGAGCAAAATTACCGCTCAACGGGGGCTATTCTTGAGGCTGCACAGAATGTTATTAGCAAAAACACGACACGTACCGACAAGAAATTGTGGACCGCTGAAGGCATGGGCCAGCCAGTAGAAATACATGAAACGTATGACGAAACGGAAGAGGCGCATATTGTGGCGAGTCGTATTGCGACACAAGTATCGATTGGTGCACGTCACCCTGATGATTTTGCCGTACTATACCGTACAAATGCTCAGAGCTACACGCTGGAGCGTGCTCTCCTGGCTGCGCGGGTTCCGTATAAGATTGTTGGTGGGGTAAGATTTTACGACCGTAAAGAAATTAAAGATGTTCTTGCCTATCTTCGTTTGATTTATCAGCCGAATGATCGGGCAAGTTTTAGTCGTATCGCTAATGTGCCAATTCGTGGCGTTGGTGCGACAAGCCTGGAGCGATTTCTTGCGTGGCAACCGCTAACAGGCAGCGATATTATCAGTAGCTTAGTGATGATCGATGCCTCTCCAGTGACCGGAAAAGCAAGAGGTGCGCTGAGTAAGCTGGGCGAACAGCTGCGTCGACTGCAGGTGATGGTGGAGAATAATGAATCGCCAGCAACGATTATTGAGCAGGTGCTGACCGGTGTCGGCTACAGAGAGTATGTACGTGACGGTACACCTCAGGCTGAAGATCGAGAAGAAAATATTAGCTCGCTTGTATCTGATGCAGCACTATACGCCTCTCTTGCTGATTTTCTTGATGAAGCAGCACTGATGAGCAGCGCAGATGAAGCTGGCGCGGAAGAGAGTGTGACACTGATGACACTACACGCCGCCAAAGGGCTCGAATTTCCTGTGGTATTTATGGTTGGTATGGAAGAAGGTATTTTCCCGCATAGTCGCATTTACGAAGCTGGTCCAAGCGAACTCGAAGAAGAGCGCCGGCTTTGCTATGTTGGCATGACGAGAGCCAGGGAAGAGCTCCATTTGAGCTACGCGGCAAGCCGTTTGCAGTTTGGCCAGCGAGGCTACAATGCGCCGAGTCGCTTCCTAGAGGATATAGGTATATCTGCAGGACGCATCTCGGTAGATGCTCGTCGACAAGATATGGCTGAAGAGTATATGATGCTCCCCGACTTCGATATTAATGATCAGGTAGAGTCGCGGCAGTTTGGGCGAGGTGAGATTATTGATGTTGACGGCATGGCGGTAACAGTACGCTTTGTGAGCGGGCAAACAAAGAAGCTTAATATCGAGTACGCCAATCTCGTCAAAGTTAGCTGAGAATGCTATAATTGTCAGAGCACTCCCCGTGTGGGCTGGTGAGTCGTCTTTTTATGACTAAGAAATTTCATTTTTCATCCATCGGTATTGTTGCTGTATTTATTATGGCATTCTTTGTTACTACACTTGGTGTAGTAAGTGGCGTATATGCCTCCTCGGATCTTGAACATGGCCAACGTCTGGTGACAATTCATGACAGAGGTATTGAAAAAAGTATTATTACTCGCGAAACAACACTTCGTGATGTGTTTGATGAAGCGAAGATTATTGTTGATCCGAATGACATGGTAGAACCAGGTCTTGATAAAAAACTTGAAGGCGATAGCTACCAGGTGAATGTGTACCGAGCACGTCCGGTTACAGTGATTGATGGCAACAATAAAATTCGTGTTATGTCGGCCTATCAAA
>JASLCR010000093.1 GCA_030145955.1 Candidatus Saccharimonadales bacterium | reverse complement strand
CAACCCGTCAGCCACCCCAAGCCCCTCAACCAAGTAACGACCTTGCAATTGGTTCAATGATCCTTGGGCTGATCTCCTTTACCGGCTTTGGCCTTTTAACAGGCCTTCCCGCAATCATCATGGGAGTTATCGCTCTCAAGCGACCCGGCGGGCGAGGCTACAGTATTACCGGTATCATTACCGGCAGCATTACAACAGCCCTCACGCTACTCGCTATCATTGCCTTTATTGTACTAATCGCTATCGGTTTCAGTTTGCAGGATAGCAACGGTGGGGTAGATATCGAGCGTGAGCCGTATCAGCAAGAGACATTTATACCAGGAACAACGTAAATAGTAGAGAAAATTAAAGGGCCCCAGCTCAACAATGAACTGTGCTGTGAACTGTAGCACATATGCTTGAACGGTACTATTGACTTTTTATATCATTTATGCTAATATTTTTATAGTTTATTTCCTACTAAAAAATAAAAATATGTCAGAACATTTACAACTCACCCCAGATAAAACCGAAGGATCTCCCGTATTAGGTAATGCAGCTTTTATCGAGAGCAGTAGCAAATCTGATGATGAAAAAGTCACCGATGAGTATGAATCTCTAAATCAACAAGAATTCGGTCATGCATTCGACAAATACCTTAAAGACCGAGTATCGGGCTGGCAAGATGTAGACACCCATAAAGTACAAGGTACCTATCTTGACCTGAGAAAAAAGCATGAGGAAATTACAAAGCATTTCGATCCCGCGAAAGTCGGGTCTGAGATTGACTCGATGATGGCTAGTCATGCACTACTCGAGACAATAAGCGGCTCACCAGAAGCCGAAGAGTCAAAGCCTACAATGAGCATATGTATACCGGTTGCAATACTAGCAGAAGACCAGACTAGGATCGTAGATCTAATAGCAAAACTTAAAAAACAGCAAGATGACTTCGATAGCCCTATAGAAATAATACTGTGGACCAATGCGAAATATACCGTGGATAACGAGGAAGAGATTTCAGGTAGAGCCAGGCAAGCGTATGAGACCTTAAAAAAGTCGGTAGCCGACATGGCCGACGAAAGCGATATGCAGGTAAAGATCGCCCTCCAGCTAGTTCCTGAGGCGGACTTTTCTATGAGTAAATTACGCAGAGACTACATGGACGCACTCACAATCGAAGCCCAGCAGCGAAACTACGGCTTTGACCATCCAGTTATGTGGTTAGATGCCGACACAACTCGAATTAAGCGAGGATCACTACGTGCAGTAGCAGATGAGGTCAAGACATTGCAATCGATGTTTGTGCACACAGATCTTAACTACTCATTCGACTGGATCGTAGACACACCTCTGACTAAAGCAGACGATGCAACTCGCGCCTTTGTGGCAGATGAAGTCGTCCGCCGAATGGATTCGCAAAAGTATAGACATGACCCTAGAAGCTTTACTCGTTTTAAAAACCAAGACTATTTTGAAGAAACAGGAGCTGGATTCGCTCTCGGTACATATTTGAATTCGGGCGGCGTCAATACGCACGACGCCATCAATGAAGCAGCCGGTTTAATCCGAAATGCGGAATCATTAACCAACGTTATCCCCGAACAATTATTTAGTAAAAGAATCGAAGCAACAGAAATGGAAGCTCCGAAAAAAGATAGATATCTTGATGTGGGTCCAGCAATGGTACGATACCTGCCGAATGCAATTGTATTTGCTTCTGGCAGGCGATACTACGAAGGCCTAAAGCGATCTGGACGGCTTCCGTTAAAACGTGGTGATGCAACCCCTGGAAGCGGGAGTGAATACGAGCTATGGACTGATTCAGGCAAGAAAACACCAGAGACTGTAGTACCTCTTAATACATTTCACATTTTAGATAAAAACAGAGTGGGGCATAGGCACCAGATCGATACAGAAGATGCTCGAGGAAGAGTATTCCACAAGTACATTGGTACATTATACAGTGAGGATGTGAAGAAATATTTCTGAGCACACAACAAACCAAAACTGGGGCACAAAAAAACAGATGTATCTCTACACCTGTTAATAACGTCATAGTACACAGTAATCGAGGAAGTCAAAAATTCAATTGAATCAGGTTATTCGTTCAGTGAGAAGTCGCAAATTACAGGGTAGTGGTCTGTTTTTACACTTGAATCAACTACAAAGGTGTTGAACCTCAAGCCACCGTATAAAACATGGTCATACATCCTACCCTTAGGGGTTGTTGGTTTATTCAACTCTATCTCATCAAGTAAATTACTGTCAAAAAGATGCTTTATGTAATTCCTCACCGTTGGAGAGTGAATATTGAAATCACCCTGAATAAGCTCATAGTCATGGCTACTGCGAAGCTCAGCTTCAACGCTACTAAGAATATTTTTGGTAGTCTCTGAATCAAACTCTAGGCCGACGCTTCTAAACGGTATTAGGTGAAGCGATGTAACATGAACCAACACACCATCAATATCAACATCGCATGAACCGTAGCCTTTATCATGGGTAAAGGCTTTTCTGCCTTCTAGTTCAAAGTGGATTTCGGGATTTAGGAATCGGCCGATATGAGTGTTTGAGATTGGATATCTAGAAATTAATCCGTTACCTAGCCTGTAGTCGCTGTCGATGTGCGAGTCCGATATTGCGTCATAAAAATAGTGAGTGTAGCCAAGTTCTCTCGCTATTTGTGCAACTTGATTATCGTTTTTGCTACCGTGAGCTTCTTGAATCGTGATTATATCGGGGCTATAGCCTTTTACTTGACCAGCGATTTCAGTGATTCCATCAACGTTATATGAGGACATAAGTCCAGAATCTTTACCTTCTTCAAGTAGCTTTCCACCACCAATATTCCATGTTAGAGTCCGAAGTCTTTTCATGTTTGCATTTTAACATTTTGAGAACACCATACTGAAGTCCAAACTCGAATAACAGAGGTGTTGGATTTGCTAACAAAAAAGAGACCGAAAACAACTTCAGTCTCTATCTGTAATTTCACTGTGGTACACCCGACAGGATTTGAACCTATGGCCTTCGGCTCCGCAAGCCGACGCTCTATCCAGCTGAG
>JASLCR010000065.1 GCA_030145955.1 Candidatus Saccharimonadales bacterium | reverse complement strand
ACCGCAAGTACCATGAATTGTTGATCTTTTAGAAATTGTTTTGCTTTTTCGTTATCGTCCATATTTTCATCTTATCAGCTTTTAGACTATTTACGACTTTCCTTCCAACCATTGCAGTAATATCAACGCAATCCGCTCTTCTTGCTTTAAGTCTTTAAGTGAACAAGCTCGAATAATTTTCCTTTGGCCAATATTTTTTGTTGTCCATAAGTCTTATTTCACTCACTCCTATAAAAATCCATCACGCCCGTACTTATCCAAAATAGCCTCTGCGTAGTTTTCTGGTATACCGTAATACTTCTTGGCATCACTGGCTACATTCTCCACAGATCGCGCTCCGGGTGCCGCCATCTGCGCGCCAAATATCTCACAAAATACCTCAGAAATGTCATTGTGAGGAGTACTCGCAAAATCCATACCTAAAACCTCTGCCAAAAAATGATGTCCGACTTCGTGACCAAAAGTATGATCAATCCCATACAAATGCTCTCCCATACTACTGAGCGTAATTAGTGGAACTCCAGTCTCATTTGTCCAATCTGATCCACGAAGATACTTACCATAAAAAATCATTCTTTCGTTATACTCTAGATCTATGCCTATTCTATTTGCGGTAGCCTCTATATCTAATCGCCCCGCCTGCCTTACGGCAACCTCACCAATATATAATCGAGCGTCAGACTCATGATAAAAATCAAGGACGTTTCCATCTTCGATTACACGCATTAGCCCTTGCCTCATAACATGTGATGATGGTTTATCAATAGACATAATGCTATACCTCTCCCCAGTTCTTACCAATACTCACATCAACTTTCAGCTTAATCGGCAGCTCGGGTGCAATTGCTTCCATAGTTTCTTTCAAAATCCTACCAATTTTCTCGGCGTTTTTTTCTGGGCATTCGATAAGGATCGAGTCGTGAATCTGCAGGATTTGCTCGCCGAGATCACCCATCTTTTCGTCGACGGCGATCATCGCCAGCTTCATCAGATCAGCTTCTGTGCCCTGAATCGGCATATTAGCGGCAGCACGCTTACCGGCCTCGCGCACCATGAAGTTACTGCTGTTTACATCTGGCGTCGGGCGTCGGCGGCCATAGTATGTTTCGACGTAGCCTTCGGTTTTTGCTTTCTCAAGTGTTGCATCGATGTACTCGCGAATTGGTTTGCGCAGTTCAAAATACTGGTCGATAAAATTCTTTGCCTCGGCAAATGTCATGCCGGTATTTTGGGCAAGTGCATGCGGGCCCATGCCGTACAGTACGCCAAAGTTGATCACCTTGGCATCGCGGCGCTGACTCTTTGTCACTTGATCGAGTGGCACGCCGAGTACATCACTGGCAGTTTTCGCATGGATATCAATATCGCTGTTGAAATCGGCGATCATCTGCTGATCGCCAGCCAGCACGGCTGCAAGGCGCAGCTCAAACTGCGAATAGTCAGCGCTGACAAATACATTGCCCTTTTCTGGGATAAAGGCTTCGCGAATCTTACGGCCTAAATCACTGCGAATCGGGATGTTTTGCAGGTTTGGATTCGCACTCGATAGCCGCCCAGTTGCAGCCACATCTTGGTTGAACGTCGTATGAAGCCGGTGCTCATCATCGGCAAGTTCTGGCAGCGGATCGACGTAGGTATTCTTGAGCTTGGCAAGCTCGCGCGTCTGCTCAATCAGCTCGATAATTGGGTGATGACCACGCAGTTTATCGAGCGTCTTTTGGTCGGTACTATAGCCGTTTTTACCCTTTTTCACCCCTATAGTTGGCAACTGCAACTTCGTAAATAATACCTCAGAAAGCTGCGCCGGGGAGCCAATATTAAACTCATAGCCTGCCAGTGTATACATTTCTTGTTCGAGCTTGGCATGCTTGTCGCCTAGCTCCTGGCTCATGTTGGCCAGCAGCTTCGGATCAAGCTTGATGCCGCGGTGCTCCATCATAAACAGATGGTAGATTAGAGGAAAATCAAAGCGCTCTGCAATATCTTTGACCTTTGGTTTTTCATCAAAAGCATTCACTTGCCAGCCGTAGACTTGCCATGTGGCCGCAACTTCTTCAGTTGGGGATGATAGCTCACCACCCAGAAGTCCAGCCAAGCTTCTATCGCGCCGGAGTGGATCAAGCAAGAACGCTGCCTGACGTACATCATGGATCGCATCAAAGCGCACGCTCACCCCATGCTTGGCGAGCAAATGATACACCGCTTTCACGTCGTAACTCACCACCAAACCCATTTCGATCGCGCGCCAGAAACTGGTTGGGATTTCGTCGATTGCTTTACGTGACAGTGTCGTCTGCGTGAGTGATACCCATAGTTCATCGCCGGACGTATGAAGCACGATCGGCCCCTCGATCATTGGCTGTTCTGGCCATTCGACTTCCTTCAGATTCACTTCTTCAGACTCGTGGAAATAAAGACTCGTATCTGCAACCTCCTGCATGTGCTTTGGCAAACGCTTGATAAGTGAGTGGAATTCAAATTCTTTCAGTTTCTTGGCAACCGCCGGAAGGTCGGTGTTGTGAATATCCGCCTCTTTCCAGTCCAGTTCAATCGGTGCATCACACCAAATCTTGGCAAGCTCGCGGCTCATGAATGCATTGTCTCGGTCTGTTTCGAGCTTCGTTTTCTGTGCGCCTTTTAGTTCTTCAAGATGCTCATAAATACCATCAAGTGTTTTGTATTCACCAAGCAGTGTTTGCGCTGCTTTTGGCCCAATGCCACGCACACCCGGAATATTATCAGATGAGTCACCAACCAGCGCCTTGTAGTCGATAAATTGTGGCAGCTTAACCCCATATTTCTCTTCAAACTCAGCCTCGGTAAAGCGCATCATGTCGCTCCCCTTTTTGTTGATATACACACTCGTATGAGGTGTAAGAAGCTGCATCATGTCGTAGTCGCCACTCACCACGCATGTTTCGATATCTTTTTTGGCCGCTTCGACTGAAATGGTCCCGATGATATCATCGGCTTCATAGTCGTCCAGCTCAAGTACTGGCCAATCAAAACTACCGAGCAGCTCGTGTAGCAAAGGAATCTGGGCAAAAAAGTCTTCTGGTGGGCGTTTACGACCAGCTTTATACTCTGGAAAGATTTCTTTCCGCTTCCTGGTCGCAGTTTTCGATTTGTCCCACGCCACTGCCACATAGTCGGGCTCAAGCTTCTTGATCACTTCGATAGCAATGCTCGCAAAGCCATACACACCACCTGTTGGCGTGCCGTCCGATAAACTAAGTCCTGGCATCGCAAAATAGCCGCGGTAGAATACGCTCATCCCGTCTATCAGTACCAGACGTTTTGTCATGCTACTAGTATACGCTAATCGCGCGCTTTCATGAGGTCATGAAGTGCAAATGCCATAAAGCTTTCCACGTGCATGACTTCTTTGAGAGTTGGACGGGCCTTATCTTCCTTAAGCTGAACTGCAAGCCATGTGGTCGCCGACATTTCACCGTGAAGCGGATAGAGTCTCGCTATTTGGCTAAGATAATTTCTTCCAAGTCGCAGATGCGCATCGGTCTTATCCATCGCCCTGCCATTTTCCGTAAAAGACAACTCTCGTATCACCCACTTTAGTGCATTCGTCTTGTACTCTTTCAGCTTTTCGGGATTAATGGGACGCCGAGGCTTTTCAATACCGAATGCAACCAGCAATGCAGCAGCAGTATCCGGCGTCATCTTAGTAGCGCATTCATCGTGCACCAAATCAATAATAGTATTTCGAAGATCTTTAAATTCCGGAACAGTGGTTTCGGTAGTAATAAAATGTTCAGACTCATCTTCTTCCGCAAGACGTTCTTTGCGTTTTTTATACACAGGCGCCTGGAGTCCAATATCGTCGCGAATCATTCGTGCACTTTCACTAAACATACGAAGCCAGCCAATATAGAGTCCTTCTTTTTCAACGGCAGCCACATGCGGTTTATAAACCTGGGCTAGATGCTTGTCTTGGATAGCATCTTTACCGCCCATCAGTACGTCAAGAGCCAGAGCCACTTGCGCTATCATCGCTTCACGCTGCCGAGGATTCTCTTCGCCCACTGTATCGGCAGCTTCAATATATCGTTCCAGTAGTGCACCGATAAAGGTATCTCGATCCTCAAGTTCAGGGACGGCATCTTTTGTAAGGAATTGAGAATTCGTAGCACGAAAAATAATCTTATCTTCGTATTCCGAATAGCCACGGACACCCAGTGAGACAATATCGCGAACTCTCTCGTCTAATATCTCCAGGTTTTCTCCCGCACCTTCGATCAGTGTCGTTCTTTTCTCGCTCATAATACGTCTATCTTCTCAAAGATGCGACCTCATGTGCAAGCATAGACGCAATAGCTTTGCTATAATAGTCCAGATGACTAAAGAAAATGTAAAAATTATCGCCTTTGTCGGCCTGACCGGAAGCGGCAAAAGCACAGCCGTTGAATATCTCACTAAGAAAGGATACCCAAAAGTGTATTTTGGCGGTATCGTACTTGATGAAGTAAAACGACGTGGCCTCGAACTAACACAAGAAAATGAACAACCGATTCGCGAAGAGTTGCGAGAAAAAGAAGGTAAAGACTTCGTTGTCAGACGCATCATTACTCAGATCCACGATCTTATTGATGCAGGCCAGCATCGGATTATTGCCGATGGCCTCTATACATGGACTGAGTACAAAGTACTCAAGCACGAATTCCCCGGTGAACTGACTGTCGTAGCCGTTGTTACACCAAAGCACAAACGCAAGCAGCGTATGGCCTCACGGCCCGTACGCCCGCTAACTTCAGAAGAAGTCGATAAGCGTGACTGGGCAGAAATTGAGAATATTGAAAAAGGCGGCCCAATCGCTATTGCTGATTACTTTATTCATAACGATAAAGACCCCGCTAGTCTAGAAGCGCAAATCAACAGTATTCTTCACGAAGTTGATTTTTAGTATAGTTTCAAAATTAACGGCACATCATCATTGATGCGCCGTTAAAGCTGTAGCGTACTGCTATCTACTTCAGGTACTCGTGTAGCTTCTTGGCATCTTTATGCTTGCGAAGCTTCGCGAGAGCCTTGGCCTCGATCTGGCGAATACGCTCACGAGTGACGGCAAATTCCTGCCCTACTTCTTCGAGTGTATGACTCTTGCCATTATCTAGCCCAAAGCGCATGCGAACAATTTTTTGTTCACGGTCAGAAAGCGTTGAAAGTACAGATTGCACCTGCTCCTTAAGAAGCTGCGCCGTTGCTGACTCTTCAGGTGTTGCTGAATCTTCATCTTCGATGAAATCCTGCAGTACGCTATCAGTCTCGTCATCATCACGACCAACACCAGCATCAAGGCTCTGGATATCTTGCTTGATCTTGATGACATATTCTACCTTGTCCGGTTCCATCTCAAGCTCTTTGGCAAGCTCTTCAATAGTTGGTTCGCGGTTTAATTCCTGAGTCATGCGGCGCTGCGTACGAAGCAGCTTGTTGATCGTCTCGACCATGTGCACAGGAATACGGATCGTACGCGCTTGGTCGGCAATCGCACGGGTAATTGCCTGGCGAATCCACCACGTTGCATAGGTCGAAAACTTAAATCCCTTATCTGGGTCGAACTTCTCAACAGCACGTAGTAAACCAGTATTACCTTCCTGAATGAGATCGAGGAAATCGAGACCACGGCCGCTATAGCGCTTGGCAATTGAAACCACGAGACGCATGTTTGCCTCAGCCATCTTATCCTTCGGTTTGCTTAGTTTGCGAGCCTTTGTTTCAAGCTTTTGTCGCTCGCTCGCCGTCACCTCATCTTCGGCCAGTTTTGCCTGGACTTCTGCCAGTTCGTCACGATTGGCGACGATTTCTTGAGCAAGCGCAAGCTCTTCTTCGGCATTCAGTAGTGGAATTTTACCAATTTCACGTAGGTACAAACGCACCGAGTCGTCACTGACATCATCAAACACTTGGCTGCTATTGATTGTATCTTCGTCTGCCTCAAGTTCTTCGTCATCGAGATCGATAACATCTGGTTCTTCAACAAGATCAAGCGTCTTGAGGTCATTGTCTTCGCTCATATCCTCAGATAGTAGCGTGCTGTCGTCTTTAGGGTTAGCCATGGGCGGTCTCCTTAATTAGTTGATGTAGCTTTTCACGTAGAGTCATTGCCCGTGCATCGTCGCCTTCCGACTCTGCTTGGCGCAGCTCATCCATGAGGGTATTTTTTTGCTCTTTCTTGTGTTCAACTTCGATGAGGCGGAGCAGTCGGGCGGCTTCTATCTGTCTATCAGATTCAGTCCATGACCCATATCGTGTCTCGGCCTTTAATTCTCCTATTTTGACATACGTATCAAAATCTTGCAACTCCTGCGGCATAGTATCGGCCGGTTCTTCGTGTGTCTTGAGCCAACCAACTACCTTTTCTCTCACTTCACCCTCAAACATCGTGAGATCGGCCTCCTCGAGCAATGTGCGCAGCGAAGGATACAGTAGCAACATTCCAAGGAATGTATCTTGGTGCGTATCCTGCTTGTTGCTTATTTTTTGGTCGATTTGTTGCGCCTTCTTAAGCGGCTTTTTTTCGTTAGCAACATCTGTTGCCACAAGCTTTTGCTGAATTGCCGCCAGTGATGTATCGGTAAGGTCGGCAATTTTCTTCAAGTAATGTTCAACCTCAACAGAATCGGAGAGATTGCGAACAACCGACAGCCCGGCTGTCGTGAAATTACGCTTACCGGCAGCGGTTGCCATATCCTCACGCTCCATGTAGCACTCAAGTACCCAATCGACTACCGGCTGAGCTGCATCAATTGCTTGCTGCCACAACGCCACATCCTGTTGAATTAACTCGTCTGGATCTTTCGCCGAATCAGGTAGCGAAACAATAGTTAGCTCAACGCCAACCTTCTGCGCAATAGGAATTGCCCGCTCGGTTGCGGCCAGCCCTGCTTTATCACCATCAAATGCTAGTTTTACGTTGCCGCTTAATCGGCTCAACGTCTTTAGATGCCATTCGGTCATTGCCGTTCCTGCTGTAGCAACAACGTTTCTCACGGCAACTTGATGACTACTCACAACATCCATATTTCCCTCAACCACCACAGCGCCATCTTGTGTGCGAACTGCATCCTTGGCCTGACTAAGTCCGAATACATGGCGAGACTTATCATACAAGAGGGTTTGCGGTGTATTCAGATATTTTGGTGCATTTGGTTCGTCGCTCAAGATACGGCCGGTAAAGCCGATCACCTGGCCAGTTGTATCCATCAGCGGCACCATCATGCGGCCACGAAAGAGGTCTCCGCCATAGCGATTTGCAAGCCCTGCTTCACTGATTTCTTTCGGTGAAAAACCTTTTTTCTTCAGAGCCTCGATGAGCTGCGCTCCATCTGGTGCATAGCCAATACGAAATTCTTGAACAATTTCTTTACTCAGCCCTCTTGCCTTGAATACATACTCAAGCGCATGCTGGTTCTTAAGAAGTGATTGCTGAAAATACCGGGCAGCAAGCTCATTTGCCTCTGCGAGACGTTTTTTGCGCTTCGCAATATCACCAGCTTGCTTACTGGCATAACTGCTCAGTTCTACACCGGCTTTTCGCGCCAGCTGTTCCAGTACTTCGCGAAATTCCAGACCTTCTACCTGCATCACAAAGCTAAACACGTCGCCACCTTTTCCACTCGAGAAATCGTGCCAGATTTGCTTTTCAGGGCTCACAACGAAACTTGGTGTTCTTTCGCTAGTAAACGGGCTCAGACCTTTGAAATTCCGACCAGTACGCTTGAGTTGAACATACTCGCCAATCACATCTTCTATTGCGAGTCGTGCACGTATCTCTTCCCTAGCATCCTGCATATCTCTAGTATACCTCGAGACTACTCCTATAGAGAAGCACGAGAGGTTTACCCTCCTTACTATTTATGATTAAATCGTGATATGTATCCAAACCAGCAACCAAATGGTCAATTACCACAGGTACCTCCCGAGCTCCAGCCAATGCCAGGACAGTCGCAATTTAATCCTTCCTACCTCGATCAAATCGCCGCCCCCGTGCAGCAAAAGAAGGCAAGTCCATTGCTTCTTTGGGGGATGATCGGTGGCGTATTACTCGCCGTTATCGTATTTATGATGATACTCGTGTCGAGTGGCGCTCCCAGCCCATCTCAACGCGTTACAAGCCTACTCACACGCACCCAGTCACTAAAAAGCACTACTCAAGATAGTGCTAAGAAAATTAAGAACTCGAAGCTGCGAGCAGCAAATAGCAGCCTTGCCTCCATACTCTCTGGCATGGAGAATGATTTCACTACCTACCTGACTTCAACTGGATCTAAGGATCCGAAAGCCGATAAAGATGATCCTGTCACCAAAGAATTCGCCGCTCTTTCCGAGAAGCTCGAAGATGCTAGGCTGAACGAACGCTTCGATACTGTCTACGCGCGCGAGGTCGGCTATCAAATCAAACAAATCCGCAGTGAGCTTACGGTTGCCTACAAGAGTGTGAAGTCGAAGAGCTTCCAAGAAACCCTCGTCAAGCAAGATACGAGCCTCGAAGATCTTAGTAAAGAATTCTCCAGCTTTAATAGCAACTAGACTGAGCGTCCACTAACAAGATCGTAGCTTAAACGAGCAAGGTCTTTTACCTCATCATCGCTCAATTGACCCGAGCAAATAACTGTATTCCAATGCTTCTTGTTTAAGTGGTAGCCTGGCTGGACACTTTCATACTTCTCTCGCAATTCGTTTGCAAGGAGTGGATCGCACTTTAAACTGACGCGAAGCGGCGTGCTACCATCAGCGATGATCGCAAATAACTTGCCATCATTCTCGGCTTTATTTCCTACTTTGTAAACACTTGTTCCCTCGCCAAAGGGAAAATCAAGCCACGTGTTTGGGAAACTAAGCAGAAATTCTTCGAGCTCCTTATGGGTCATGCCTTCACCTTTTTCAGATAGTATTCTAGTTCTTCGATGCTACCGCGAATATCGTCCATTGCCCGGTGTGCTTCTGGCTTGGCAAATTTCTTTTTGTATTTACCATCAAACACCACTTTCCAGGCCGACACATCGAGCATGCGATAGTGAAGACGTGCATTCAGCCGAGGCCATTCATTTTCAATAAACTTACGGTCTTGGTGGATAGAGTTACCCGCTAAAAGCACTGGCTTTTCATCGTCAAAATGCTCATCGATAAAGGCTAGCAGTTCGTTCTCGACCGTACGTCCGTTTTTACCATCACCATTCTGCGCCATCAGTGCATCGCGAACTTCAGGAAATTTCTCCCAAAACTCACCAATCATACGAGTCTTCATCAGATTCGGGCCGACTTTTTTCACTGCTTCGTACGTTGCATTTTCCTTGAAATTCCAATCTGTCGCAATTGCGGCTACCTCTAAGATTCGATCCTCAAGTGGGTCGAGTCCGGTCATCTCAAGATCTATCCAGAGTAATTTTGCTTTTGTCATTATCCATAATTATACAATATTCTCTTGCATGCCGCCTGCTTATGGTTTATAACTTAGAATATTGGTGGAAGGTCCACCATGTGAGAGGAGAGATGTGATGTCACACAGTACCCCCTTACGCACCTATCAGTCACGGCGCACATCGCATGTTCCCAACTACCCGTTGGGTGTGCTATTCGATCACGACGACCTGACGCTCAAGCTGATGGTTGCCAAGTATCGGATCCTGATGGCATTTGACCACGCGACCTTCTGGTCGCACGGCAAGGTGCGCGGCACTGACAACTTCATCGTCGGTGTTGGGCATCGCCAGAAGGATCTGGTGCAGTACGTGGTCGAGCGGGTCGTCATCGGCATGAAGAGCGGCATCGTCACAGCAAGCGATCTTCCCGAGTTCGTGGGAGACGCTTCGTCGCTGCTTCGGCAGGTAGCTCGAAACGCCGAACGGCAACTTATTGCTGTCCGGCTCGAGATGCTGGTCCAGGAGGAAAAGGAAATTTGGTTTAACCACCAGACGCCCGGCACCTGGAACGTCGCCCAAAGCCTAATGGACGAGTACCGGCTCAGTCGGAAGCTCGCTCACGAGGCCAGGCGGATCGATGCGCGCCTGCGCCGAGAGGCACTCCACGATGGTGGACGCCTGATAGCGGTGCACTAAGTCGTACAATCAAAGTAGGATAGAAAAAGCCCGAGTAGGGATGACTTACCGAAATGATGTACGCCCCTCTTCAAACGAAGGGGGTCTATTTTTTGGCTTTAATTTAAGGCTCACCGAGTTAATACAATATCTTTGGTCAGTCGGCACATCATATCCTTCACCTTCAAACACATGCCCCAAGTGTCCGCCACAGTTCGCGCAGGTCACTTCCATGCGACTCATGCCGTGCGAATCATCCTGATGAAACTCCACCGCATCTTTTTTGGCATCATAAAAACTTGGCCAGCCACAATGAGCATCAAACTTTTTCTCACTATCAAATAATTCCGCACCACACGCTGCACAGGTATACGTGCCCGGGTCGAACACGCTGTCATACTCACCAGTAAACGGTGCTTCTGTACCCTTTTCGCGCAGCACCCGGTACTGCTCGGGTGTGAGCTCCTTCTTCCAATCAGCATCTGATTTTTTCACTTTATCCAACCCTTTCGAGCGCCACCATGAACGCCGCTTCTTTTAATGCACAACCTTCGTCTGCCGCACGCTTCATTACCACCTTCATTGCGTCTACAAGAATCGCTTCCATCTTTTCATTCACAAGCGCTTCGCTCCAATGTTCTGCACGTCGATTCTGCTCCCACTCAAGATGGCTTACCACTACTCCACCGGCATTGGCTATGACGTCAGGAATGACATGCACGTCTCGAGCCTCAAGCTCGGTAAGCGCCATGTCGTCTACTGGACCGTTAGCAAGTTCGAGTACAATATCCGCCTTTACCTCAGCCTGATTATCACTCGAAATCACCTCTTCGAGTGCCGCGAGTACCAAAACATCCGCATTCCAAGCTAAGATTGCATCCTTGTCACTTGTTTGAGCTCCCTCGTAGACAAGCTCATCAGCAAGCTGGCGGGAAAATTGCTTTCCCGCAAAATGCAGTCCGTTTTCGTTTGAGTAGGTGTGTCGTGAATTTGCCACTGCTACAATTTTTACACCCAGCTCTGCCTCGGCGAGTTTGGCAAAATAAAATCCAACATTACCCATCCCTTGCACTGCAACTGTAAGATCTCGCGGCTCAATATCGTGTGCTTTCAGATATTCACGCAGGACGATCATGCCGCCGCGGCCAGTCGCTTCAACCCGGCCTTCCGAACCGCCATTTTCAAGACTCTTGCCCGTAAAAGCCGCCCCGGACGTGTCACCGCACACACGCTCAAACTCATCGACCATCCAGTCGATTATCTTGGCATCTGTATTCATATCAGGCGCAGGCACATCTTTATCAGGACCAATCACATGTTTCAACTCACGCGTATAGGCGCGAGCAACTTTTTCAACATATGCATCATCGTGATTTCGTGGATCAAACGCGACACCGCCCTTGCCGCCACCCATTGGAATACCCACAGCAGCCGACTTAATACTCATCAAAGTCGCGAGTGCTTGGACTTCATTTTTGGTGACATTTGGATGAAAACGAATACCTCCCTTGAACGGTCCGCGGACATTCGAATGCTGAATTCTATACGCCTGATGGACATCATTATCAATCGTGATCGTAAAATCATGCACAGCTTCGGGTGTCAGAAAATCATTAAGTTTCCGATCACTCCAGTCTAGTTTCTGTGCAGCGCGCCTGGTCATCGCCTGGGCACTTTCCAGCATGTTCATATGAGAAGTCCTCCTTCTCTACTGTACTCTTATTTTTCGCGTGCGGCCTTCAACGCATCTGTAAACCAGACGATTGTTTCAATCAATCTCGTTAGCTTTGCTTCGTTGTGCTCATAATCTTCGGCAAGCAGTCCATCCTCGCTGATAATATCGACTACTTTGTCAGTTACTGTCAGACCTCCTGGCGTCGCTATCGCGCCAAGATTGCTATTTACAATCGTCTTCAGGTGCGCAATCGCGCGAGCACCACCCACAACACCATGCCCTGCCATTGCGACTGGTTTTTTCGTCAGCTGATAGTCAAGGAGATCAATCGCGTTAAGCAGTGCACTTGAGGTGCTGTGATTGTATTCTGGAGTGACAAATATAAAACCATCAGCTTCACCCATAGCCTCTAAATAGCGTCTTGTACCCTCCGCTAACTCTGGTCGCTGATTTGCCATTGGTGGCATTGGTTCATCAAACATTGGCAAGTCATAATCCTTCAGATCAATCATTTTCCACTCATGCTCGCTCGCCACTTGCTTTGCAACATTCTGCACCCATTTCGCCATACGGTCGCTTACACGATTTTGACGCACACTTCCGATAACAATTGCGATTCTCATAGATTGCTCCTTATACTATACTTTATATAGTATTGTAGCGCATTTTGATCAACAGCGCAATAAAAAACACCTCTCTTGAGGTGCTTTTTATTGTAGAAATGTACTGCTAGTCTTTCTTCTTGTCCATACGGTCAAGTTTTGCAATATGGATTACCATATAAATCACGAAGGCTGTCGCTACTAGCGTAATAAGCGAACTAACGATAGCTCCCCAGCCGATAGCAACTTCAGGATTGTTACCGTCTTTAGCCAAGATTATCCATTTCAAGCTATTAAGATCGACACCTCGTGTCATCAAAGCAACGATTGGTGAGATAAAATTGTCAACAATCACCTTCACGCTTGCGCCAGCTGCAGTACCAATAGCAAGACCGACCGCTAGGCCAACAACACCCTGCTCACGGATAAAGGTCATAAATCCGCCACCGTGATTCTTTGATGCTCTTGCTGCTCGTGCCCGCGCTGCGGCGGCTCGTTCTTTTGCTGTTGCCATTCACTCCTCCTCGTTTAGTAGTTTGGCTAGTTAAAATTATACATCAAGTGTAGTGAAAGGAGGAAAAGTGCCGTGGCGGGTGGCGATGAGCGTAGATGGGATTGCCATCATCTGCTCATCGCCACCCTCTGTCGAATCGACGTTCTCAGTAGCTGTTGCTGAGAGAGAACGTGATGGGCGGCTCCTGTTCGGTGCAGCCCTCCATCTTCGGCCGGTGACGGATCACGACACCGCGCCTGATCAGCGAGCCGAGTGCCCGCTTCACCGCCACAGATGAACCATGGATCTTGGCCACACGCCGAAAGGCACCGTGTGTTGGAACCTCGATCGGCCCATCCTCGAGCGCCATCTCGATCTCGTCACAAATCATCGAGTCAGCCACTTTTCCTCCTGTTTGTGTAGATGTTGAACTTGCTAGTCGCTCGTCTTTCATACTACTTCGCTCTGAATCAAAAACCGCCGAGGTTTCCCTCGGCGGCGATGAATCGAAACGATGAAACTCACGCTGCCGAGGCACTATCAAAGAGCACGAGAATGAGCTTGTGACACATTGTACTCTGATACTTCGACATAGTTAGTTCCTGCCCCAGATGATACTCCTCTTGCCAACAGGTGTCAACTACATCGTTTCGGGAGCATGAATACCAAGGATAGCGAGGCCCGCCTTCAATGTATCGGCATAAAGCGATACAAGACCAAGTCGGTGTGCCTCTTTCTCGTCGCCCACCACTTGGTTTTTTTCATAGTAGCGGTTAAATTCCTGCGCAAGCTCAAACAGATAGGTGCAAATATGATGCGGCTCGAGGCTGCGCGT
Organism: Candidatus Saccharimonadales bacterium; assembly: GCA_030145955.1. Classification (GTDB taxonomy): domain Bacteria; phylum Patescibacteriota; class Saccharimonadia; order Saccharimonadales; family Saccharimonadaceae; genus JASLCR01. The sequence goes on along the minus strand of JASLCR010000065.1, from coordinate 3,059 downwards.
TGCCACTTGCACTATCTCGTGATATTCACTAAGTTTTCGCACCAAGGCATGGTCTTCTTCGTAAATCGTCGCTGGCATTGTGAATTCGCTCACTGCTTTTTCGATAATGCGTTTTGCCCTGGCATGCGCATACTGCAGATAACTACCAGTGTTACCTGTTAAGCTCACCGCTTCGTTGATATCAAAGACCACGTCACTGCCAATTTTAACTTTCAGGAACTGGTAGCGCAGTGCCCCAGCAATAATTTCATCATCAGCTTTGCCACCTCGGGCTTCAATCGCTCTCTTAAATTCATCAAACAGCCACGAGATTTCAACCACATCGCCGTCTCGGCTACTCATCTTTCCAGTCGTAAGCTTCACGGTGCCAGTAGAGATGTTGACTGTTTTGTCTTTTTGGTCCGGCCATACCAAACCTGCTGCCGCAATCACACCTTTGAAATAATCGCGCTGCTCTTCGGCAGTTACAATATAGCTGAAATCAGGGTGGAACTGCTCATTTTTAAGTAACATCAAGCCGAGGTCACGCGCTGCATAAAGCCCACGCCCATTTGAGGCAACAAAGGCATTATCAAATGCACCGTGCTCGCTTCCCTTAAAAATCAAGGCGCCGTCTGATTCCTGGAATACTTTCGGTACATTTTGTTTCACCACTTCCACTCCACGATGATCGGCATCGCTTTCTAAGAAACGATACACGGTTGGCTGGTTACCAAGCCGTGCCACCGTTGCATCAATCTGCTCAAAGCTCCATTTTTTACATAGATCATAGATTTGAATATACAGTGCACTCTTTGGTTCAAATGACTGCTCAGCGAGGTCATTGATTTCTTGCTTCGCCGCCTCGTCTTCTTTGTATGCCCTGCTTCCCTCGGCATACATCTTACTCATAAATGAGTTGCGCTCATTTTCAGCAATTGACTCGATCTTAGAAAAATCACCATCAGCGAAGCGCAGCAAACTGTACATACTCTTACCCACGTGCAAGCCTACGTCGCCGTGATAACTGACACGATATACCTTTGCTCCGCTTACTGCGAGCAAGTTCGCCACCGTGTCGCCCAGTACCGCATTGAACGCGTGGCCAATGTGCATCGCCTTAAACGGGTTCGGATTGTTCGTTTCAATCGCAACCGTCTGTCCAGCACGCGCTGGCAATGGTTCTTTTTTCGTCTGAGCCAATAGCGCGGTATCTGACAAAGCAATATTAATAAATCCCGGGCCAGCAACCGACACTTCCTTAAAGTCCTCGCTGCTACGCAGCTCCTTGGCAATTGCCTCGGCAATCTCTCGTGGATTTTTATCAAGTGGCTTTGCGATTTGCAGTGCAATATTGGTTGCAAAGTCACCAAACTGCGGATCAGGACGCGTTAATACCACCTCAATATTGAGATCAAAAAGACGCTTAACAACATTAGAAACAATTAATTCCATCACTTAAGAGTATACAGAGGTACAGCGATTAACTCAATCAGATGAAACTCAGTCGTCAATCCCGACTTCTTCAAGTACGGGTGGGGTTGAGATAAGGCTAATGCCTTTGACCGACTGAAGGAGCACCTTCATCACGCTCATATCGTCGTGGCTTGGCTCCTCGTAGATGATGTGATGTTCTTCTGCCATAATCTATTTGTTTTATTTTCTTCTACTAGAAATATATCACACTTATGCTTATATGTCAATATACGTACTAGTGGTGTATTTGGGTATTCATTGTACTCTTTCTTGTGCTGGTGGTACTATTGGATTATGAAAAAAAGCATAAACGGGTTCACGATTGTAGAATTACTGATCGTTATCGTTGTTATCGCTATTCTGGCATCTATCTCTATAGTTTCCTACAACGGCGTACAATCTCGAGCCGAGCAGTCAGCTAATTTCGCTACTATCAGAGCCTACACTCAAGCATTCCAACTTATGAAAGCCGACACAGGCAATCTGCCGACAGTAACCGCATGTCTTGGCCCAGCAGGCTCATATGCCAACAATGTTTGCAACGTGCTTGGTCAAGCTGGAACTGTAGATGCAGCAACCAACGCTAGTTTGGCTCAGTATGGTCCTGCTGCAACAGCTCAGCCGGGAGTGAAGAGTAAAGGAGCACAGGCAACCTTAGTATTTTCACCCGCGTTCTACAGTGAACCCGCCCTACTTTGGCAAATACCCGACAGCCAGGATTGCGTTGCATCCCCTGGTCGTTTCGTACTTAATGGAGCTTGGGTGGACGGTCGTACCTACTCCTCTCGTGGTAGCGGTTTGACGTTTTGTATGATGTCTTTGAAAAATTTATAAAACAATACCTACGCGTTCAGCGCTTGCGAGCAAGCTCGTACTAATCCAATAAATAGTGGATGTGCTTTGAATGGCCGGCTACGAAATTCTGGGTGCGCCTGAGTAGCAACAAAATACGGATGATCAATTGCCTCAACAAACTCAACAAGCGATCCGTCGGGCGAGGTACCAGAAATAATTAGTCCGCCATTTTCTATATTTTGAGTAAACTTTTGATTCACCTCATAGCGATGACGATGACGTTCTATTACCTCTTTCGCACCGTATGTTTCGACGGTCTTTGAACCCTCTTTTAGTATGGCCGTGTAGTCACCAAGTCGAAGTGTCCCGCCAGTCGATTCCTTGCCCTGCTGGCCGTCCATGATGTAGACAACATCATGTTCAACAGCTGGATTAAATTCAGTTGAGTGCGCATTTACCAAGCCGCTACGGCGTGCAGCCGCAATCACCGCCGCTTGCAACCCGAGACAAATCCCGAGGTATGGCTTTTTGTGTTCGATCGCGTAATCGGCAGCGGCAATCTTGCCACTTACACCACGCTCACCAAATCCACCTGGCACCAGTAGCGCATCTACCTTCGCAAAATCTTCGTCACTTGCCGTTTCAGCGTTGATCCATACAACATCAAGCGCTACGTCCTCATGCCATGCAGCTGCCTTCAACGCCTCTGTCACCGACAAGTACGTATCTTCATTGTCCATGTACTTCGCCACTAGCCCAACTTTCACCGTCCGCGCTGAAGTCGCGTTTTGCTTAGCGATCAAGTCTGA
>JASLCR010000061.1 GCA_030145955.1 Candidatus Saccharimonadales bacterium | reverse complement strand
TCTGCTGATAGTTCCCTTGCCCGTCTAACTCTAAGACGCCGTACTTAGATACCGCATCATGCCCTACGTTAACACCAATCATTGAGCCACCTTCACCTGCCGCCTCCAGTAGCCGCTTGATCTCATTCGTGCCATCTCGATTATAGATAAAGTCATCGCCCATTATCACTGCTACAAGCTCATCATCCTCTATATAATCATTTACTAGGCCCACTGGAACTGCTGTGCCATACTTACCACCGCTTGGCTGGACGATAAAATGAAACTTTACACCTTGAATGGGAGCGATAAGCGGCAGTTTGTCCTCTTTACCTTGGCGCTTCAGGTAGTCATTGAGCTGGATGTTACTCCGATAATAATTCTGCACCTGAGTGCTTTGCTCTCCCACGACAAAGTAAATATCATTAATTCCTGCCTCAATTAAATCACGCACAACGTAGTCAATCACCGGACGCGTGCCAATTGGCAACATGCATTTCTCAATTGCTTTCGTGATAGGCAGCATGCGCGTACCCCATCCCGCTACAGGAATAATCGCTTTTACAATCTTAGCCATAACCCCAGTATACTAAAATTCATCCTGGCTTGTTTTGAGCTTTGATCCCCATAGCCACCAGCCAGCACTAGCAAGTCCAGCAACAAGTGCATACCAATACCAGGCAACTCCCCATAGCTTCCAACCTTGATCACTTGGAATGAGAGCAGTCTCACGATTATCACTTACATCTGTCTTCGAGTTTGTCGCCTGAGCTGAAGAACTGCTTTCAGCTTGCTTCTCTGACAATCCGGACCGCATTACCGAAATCACACGAGATGCATCACTTGTAGGTACTGTTGCGGTTGTTGCCAGAGAGAGCGGGGCTAAGGCTGCTGGAGGGCTTGAGATTTCCCCTCCAATTGAGGATGGAGACGGGATGGCAATTATAAAATGTGTTGTTAGTGTATTCCCCGCACTATCAGTTACGATAACCGTATAGCTACCTGGCTGTGACAACGCACCGCTCGCTGGCGAGGTCACACCATTAATAGTGACAATACTCAGTTCTTTGTCATCAGTTGCCGTATATGACACAGTTCCGGAATACACGCCCTCTTCCCCGCTACCCACAAGAGCAATAGCAGGAATTACCTTATCAATACCTTTTACTTCTATCGGACTTGTCTCTGATGTATTGCCAGCCAGATCTGTGACCGCGACCGAATCATTAGCATTATTGCTATATTTCTTCACAAAAACGGTGTCCGTTTCTCTTATCCATCCATTAGGTATTACTACGGGTTCATTGGTCGTAATCTTTACCGTTACGTCCCCGTTGGTTGCTGCACCCGCGTTAGAATATTGTACGCCCTCAATCAAGGGCGCCACATTATCAATAACATATGTAAAGGTTGCAACTTCTGACGCATTGCCTGACTCGTCATAGGCAATTGCTTTAATTGTCTGGTCTATACTAATCTCAATTGGTGCCACATACTGCTGGCTCTTTTTGTCGGGCGTTGTGTCATCCGTCGTATAGTAGATAGTCACTTGCCCTGAGGCGTCATCACTTGAGGTTAGTGTCACCGACCGTGCAGTATTGTAGTGCCCAGAAGGTAACGATGCCGCAGGCATCAATGGTGGTGCTGTATCAGCTAGCTTTACAGCTCGACCATCAACTTTAATGGATGAAATATCAACCTGGTCATTAGTACCAGATGTTGTACCTGTGTTTTGAAAATAAAGTTGAAACTGCGTACCTGCAAGTGCAGTCGGCAAGGTTAGCGCCGCAACATTGCCCGTCTCATCATTACTGCTTGTAAGATCATCGGCTGACTCAGCGCGACCACTTACTGTCCCCAAAACACCCTCTTGATCGGCAGTTTTCCAGCCATAGTGCAATTGGCCACCAACTTCAAGTTTCTCGGTGTTGTAATGGAATGAAAGTGTAAGCTGCTCATAATTCCGTGCATCCACATCGCTATATTGAGTAGATTCGCTTAAAACAGATATATTTTGTGGTGAAACAGTAAGACTTGCTGCCTGAACAGGAAATACAACCATGATCTGTACCAGAATGAATAAAAATCCGATTAACGATAGTCGCACCCGATATCCTTTACTGGACAGCGCAATATTCCCCATTCAAACCCTTTTCAATCTGCAACTCCACTTACAGAATAATTATCTTGGTTACTTCAAGTATATCACACAGAGCTACCAGAGTAGGCACACTACTCACTACTTCTGACGACGCTCAAGATGATGAATACGCCCATGATCCAGCCCATAGTAATGAGCAATTTCATGCCATAATGTACGCTTAATTTGCTCAAAAAGACTCTGCTCATCGCGAGCAAAAGCAAGAATAGGATATTTAAATAGCGTGATTTTTCCCGGCAAAAGTCCGGCCTCATTCCCCGTTTGCATTGTTCGAGGAACACCCTCAAACAGTCCAAGCAATAACTGGTCGCCACGAAGCTTTAATCGCACTCGTTGCTCCTCGCTCGGCTCATTAGACATTACAATCGCAACATTATGCATGTCACGAATATACTCCTGTGGCAGCTCATCCATTGCCCGGGTAATTAATGTATCAAATTCTTGGTCAGATAGATCATTCATAATAGTTTATACTATACAAAGTATAGCATACTATTCATCTATCGAGCGATTTAATTGGTCATCACCCTCAAGGTTATCTGCCGTACCATCGAGAACAGCCTGCCAGGTATCTACAAAGATACTGTCATCCTCAAGCACAATGGCCTCTGGTTCGGCCTGCTCGGCGGCAATCTCATCGCCTAACCCGTCGCCAAGTGGGTCAATCGCTTTAAAGTGAACGTGGTGAGAAAAAATGTTCATGTTTGTTTTTATAACCGTTTACGTATTCTATTTAAGCATAAAATTTTTATTATGTCAATGATCCATACGCTCAGACATGTTTCAGGGGTGCCGGCTCATACCAGGCACCCCTTGGGTGAAACAGATGAATAAGAAGTGACTCACGAGCTTCCTTGCTCTCATGTAGCGATTCGATCGATGACGGTGTTGAGCGCGTAGATGTGACCGGCGCCGAGCTTGGCATCGGCGAACGCCGTCAACAGTGCTTCGGGTAGCTCAGCTACCTTCAGGCCGAAGTCCATCACCGCCACCGTCTTGATTGCCGAAGCGATTGCGCTGCCATTCAGCACACCCAACGGTGCAACAGCCTGCAGCTCGGAAACTACCGACACCAAGAGCTCTTCCGCCACGTCAGCTTGCAGCTGTACAGTAGACATAGCCCCCTCCTCCTCTCTGTTTCTGGAAAAGGGCTTACCTCATGTCGTATTCAATTGTGTTTGTGTTGACCCGAGATATACCTCTGGTATACGCCTGAAGTGTGTCGCTGTCAAGCTTTCTCAAGATAAATTGTGAGTGCTTGTTGCTTTTCAATCGTCGCTTGAGTTTCGTGTGCACCCGTCTCGCCCAAAGCTGCCAGTGTTTCAGCTGCAATTGTCTCCTTGTGCTCATTAATCGCCTTTTGAAGCTCTTCGTCGTCTGTCGTAAGCTGGAGCACAATCCGGTCATCAACATTCAAGCCAGCATTCTTACGCGCTGCCTGCACATGACGAACTACCTCGCGCATCATGCCTTCACGTTTTAGTGCTGGAGTTAGCTTCTCATCGATCGCAACTGCATCACCCGTTTTTACCGTCTTTACATTGAGCTCTTCGGTGAGAATATCCTCAAACTCGATGAACTGTCCAGGACTTGGCACCGTTACGCTCGCAAGTGGTTGACGCACCTTTAAGCCAGCTTTTGCCCGTAAGCTCAAGCCTTCATTAACATATCCACGCACCTCTTCCATTTCATCAAGAACGAGTTGATTAACATGTCCACCTGGCAGCCAATCTTTTAAATGGATCGATTCTTTGTCACCTGTCAGATTGTGATACAGCTCTTCTGCTAGGAATGGAGTAAACGGCGCCAAAACATAAGCAAGACGCATGAGCACGTAATGTAGCGTGCGATATGCATCGTTTTTGTCACCATCATCTTCTGACTTCCAGAAACGACGGCGACTACGACGCACATACCAGTTGCTTGCATCGTCGAGGAATGGCAGGATCGGGCTAATCGCATTTGGGATATCGTATTCATCCATACTCATTTCAACCTCGTTGACGAGCTGGTGTACACGACTCACGATCCAGAGGTCGAGTGGGTTCTTGAGCTCCTCAAGCGGGTCTTTCAACTCTCCATCAAATTCCCACCCATCAACTTCGGCGTACATCGTGAAGAAGTCGTACATATTCCAGACCATTCCGAGCTTACGTGCGACATCACCCACTTCCTTGTCTTGCAAGGCAAAGTCTTCACCGTTAAGCAGCGGCGAGCTGAGTAGTAAGAAGCGCAGTGAGTCAGCCGAAAATTTGTCCATCAGCTCGTTCGGATCAGTGTAGTTACCATAGCTCTTGCTCATCTTGCGACCATCATTGCCTGCCACATTACCCGTCACAATCACGTTCTTAAAGCTATTTTCACAAAAGAGCGCTACACTCATAGCGTGCATGTAGTAGAACTATGCGCGGACCAGGCCGATATATTCCACGATGAAATCACCGGGGAAATTTGCTTCAAATTTCTCTTTATTCTCAAACGGATAATGGAACTGTGCAAACGGCATACTACCTGCCTCAAACCAGCTGTCCATCACCTTGTCGATGCGAGTGTACTCCTCACCACCAATTGTAAACTTCACCTCATCGATCCATGGGCGGTGATAGTCCTCGAGTTCTACCCCACTGAGCTCTTTGAGTTCCGCGTAGCTACCAACAACTTTCGTCTTGCCAGACTCTGACTTCCAGACCGGCATCGCTGTTGCCCAAAAACGGTCACGAGAGATGTTCCAGTCTGGTGCTTGCTGAACCGTCTTTTCAAATCGACCGTGCTTTACGTGCGCCGGAAACCACTCGATTGGTCCATTTTTCTCGAGCATCTTCTCGCGCTGGCCATCGATATCCATGAACCAGCTTGGATGTGCTCGGTACATCAGGCGCGTGCCACAACGGTGACAGTGCGGATAGCTGTGGCGGATATAGTCGATTTTCCAGACCACTCCGCGCTCTTTGAGGTCTTTGGCGATCTGCTTGTTGATCTCCCAAACATTCTTGCCTTTCCAGTCGCCTTCGGTATAGAAACCGTTTTCATCGATCACGTGCACGGCTGGGAATTTCTTTTCCTTGGCGAGCGCAAAGTCTTCCTCGCCATAGGTTGGGGCAAGGTGCACGATACCGGTACCGTCTTCACTGCTCACATAGTCCGCCGCCCATACCTTATGTGCATTTTTGCCACGGTTGACGCCAAGGAGCGGCTCGTAGCTTTTACCAACGAGATCTTTGCCCTTAAGCGTTCGAAGCACCTTATATTCGAGCGGGTTGTGCTTTTCATCTTGTAGCACCTTCTCAACTAGTTCTTTAGCCAAGACAAACTTCTCACCACCTACCTCAACTTCCACATAGTCGAGCCCTTCATTAACCGCCAGTGCCGTATTGGCAGGCAGTGTCCATGGAGTCGTCGTCCAGGCAAGCAGTGTTGAACCATCTTCGAGCTTGAACTTCACAAACACACTCGGGTCAGTCACATCTTGGTACGCGCCGGCGTCCATCGTCACTTCAGCTTTTGAAAGCGGCGTGCCATCAAGCGTGCAGTACATCAGTACTTTTTCGCCTTCGTAGATCTTGCCCTTTTCGTATAGTGTCTTAAACGCCCACCAGATCGACTCCATGTAGTTCCTGTCCATGGTCTTATAAGCACCCTTGAACTCGACCCAACGACCTATGCGATCAATGACCTCTTCCCAAGCGCTTGAGGTTTCAAGCATATTTTCTCGAGTGGCATTAATGTACTTTTCGATACCATAATCAATCACCTCTTGGCGAGAATGAATACCAAGCTTCTTCTCGGTATAGCGCTCGGCCGGTAAACCATGTGCATCCCAGCCCCAAACGCGCTCCACTCGTTTACCTTTCATGGTCTGGTAACGTGGTACAGCATCTTTTACAATCGAGCTGAGGAGTGTACCATGATGTGGCACACCAGAGATAAACGGCGGCCCATCGTAAAATACATAGGAATTATCCTTCGATCGATTCTCAACCGATTTTTCAAAAGTCTGATCTTTTTTCCAACGCTGCACCCAATCTTTTTCGTACTCAAGTGCTCGCCTACGTGTGCCGTGTTTAAACT
>JASLCR010000081.1 GCA_030145955.1 Candidatus Saccharimonadales bacterium | reverse complement strand
CGGTTCTTGATCACGATTAGCTGAACATTTGATTCACGAGCTGCTTTTCGGAGCTCCTGAAGATCAGCAACAGTAAGACCGGCGTAACGTGCAAATGCAACTGCTTTCGCGTCTTTGAATGCGTCTTTCATCTTTGCGACCAAAGCTTGTTTTTTATCTTTGGTAATAGCCATCGATAAATCTCCTTACTTTAGTGTTGTCTAGACCATGTTGTTAACGTGCGGACCCTTCCCGGGTTCACTCTAGACATACCACCATGTGACAAGAAAATTATCCTCGGTAGCAGATTAAGTGTTTTACCACGGCTACTGTCTCTGGGTAATGTCTGACATGTAGTATACCAGATGATGCAGCTCTGGACAAGGGGTATATTGCACATTAATCTATTTTATGCTATAATGTATATTTGTGAGTTTTAATCAATCAAGAAAATTGCCGACATTTAGGTTCGATGAGCATAGGATTGACGATGTAGAGAAATTACCCAGTGTAACTTCTCGACGTTACGATGATTTTCTTGCGAACCCTGCTAACCTTGATTCTTCGGTGTGGCTTCCTCCTATAGACACCATCCACTCGATCGTTGATGTTAATACACAAAAGCGCCAAAAGGCATTTCTTCGTGCCGTCGCTGAGTCGGATGATAAATTTCCGCCACAGACGATAATTGCTTCGATTATGAACTATGGTAGCTCAATACCGGGCGTTGTCGATCGATATCTGGATGAGGATTATCCAAGCCATGAAGTATTTGCTTATAATCGGCTTGGCAAGCACTCTATGCTTAATCGTAAATTTGGTAAAGAATGTGTTACTGCAATGGGGCATGCGTATCCAGAGTCGACCGAGCTTGGCCAGTTTGAGAACCTGCGTGCACGCGTACATAGGATTATTGAAACAGAAAATGAGAGGCTGGCGGTTGTTTCAACAAAAGAGACAGTCGATCGACGTCAGTATAATGGCCGTACTAGTCTCTTGGTTTCACGAGTCACTGGAGTCGCCCGAATGGACCATGCAGCGATGAGTCCCTGCGTTGAGCAAGCAATCGAGACGCTTGCTGAGCATCATGATGATCATACTCGTATGTTGGGAGCGAAAGCTTTACTAAAGGACTACGTACACGAGCATGATGGTGATGGTGCGATCGTACCCGTTATTCAGACAATGTACCAAATGCAGCGCTAGTCACCTATTAGCGATCGAATCTCGTCTTGGATATCATCGATCGAACGGGTTGCATCTATTGGCTGGAAGCCATATTTCTCTGCTATTGCAATATAGCCATTATCAAGAGTGGACTGGAATTCTCGTCCTCGCGACTCAAAAGTATCTTTATTCTGAAGCTCGCCGCGTGCAGCGATGCGCTTTTCACGCTCTTCTTCGCTTAAGTGTAATACAAAGGTGTAGTCTGGTTGCATATAAAGCTCATCAGTAAATTGGCGCGTAAGTGAATGGATCGTATCAATATCAAATCCTTCGGCGATGCCTTGATACACCTCAGTTGAGATATAATTGCGTGCACTAATCACCCATTTACCAGCTTTAAGCTGATCTTTGACGGCATTCCAGTTTTCGTGGCGACAGGCGGTGAAAAGAAGCACGTTTGTGGCGGCATCTCGCTCGAGATCGCCATTTTTTATGATTTCACGGATTGCGTCACTAATCGGTGTACCGGCGGGTTCGTGCATGACGAATGTCTCAATGCCCTGTTCATTTAGATGTGTAGCTAGTAGCTCAACCTGGGTTGATTTGCCGGTGCCGTCATTACCTTCGATAACAATGTATTTACCGCGAGGCATTACTTCATTCCTGGTGCGAGACCATTAATCTTTGGTGCTGGAATACGGCTGTCTTTGAATGCACGCGGCAGCATATCTTGTGGCTTCCAAGTTGCAATCAGCTCTTGAAGATTGTCGGTGTGCTGGTATTTGCCACTCATACCATCGCGACCTTCGGCATAGCCCCCTTCTACTGGACCTGTGTGATGGAAAATTAGTTGGCCGACGCGCTCGCCAACGGGCAGCACAACACTTTCGTGCATATTGAGATTGTAGATCTCGAGCGTAATACGATTAATATAGCCAGGGTCTACCCAGCCAGCGTCAAAACAGACAGCGACGCCGTTGCGCCCCCAGCTGCTTCGGCTTTTTACTTCGCAGGCTCCACCACGAGCACGGATGCCGACAAACTCATGAGTATGTGCAAGGATTCGCTCGCCAGGCTGCAACACAATGATCGGGTGATCTTCTGGAATGTTGGCGAACAGCGGCTTGTTGTATTTCTCGCACCATTCTTTGTGCGGCATTGCTTCAAGCGGACCTTTGAAGTAGCGAGCTACATCAGTTTCATCAAACGGATTATATACTCCGGTGGCTTCCGGCTGATCTTCTTGCTTGTAAAAGTAGTGCCCAAGTGTGAAGTCAAGACTTGCTTCAGATACGTGCTTGTCGTTGAACGGCACGCAAACGATCGTGCCATCATCAATGGCTGTCCGGATTTCGGTATTACTGTATACTCCCATAAACTTTTTCTATTGTAGCAGATATTTGTATTATGCAAGTTTAATGAGATGAGTGTGCTGATGCGCTATACTGCGGGTTTTATCTTTCTGCGACCGGGCGTAGAGCGAAAATCCCTGTTGTTCGAAGCGAGTGATGATATCTAAGAATTCTTGTGCTGCATCGGCGGTAAACTCATTAAGTTCAATAACATGCTGCTTCGGGATAATCATCTGATGTTCCTTCACGGTTTTCCCGTCCCATAGTGAATACGGAAAACGATTATAAATACGAAGAAAATGATCAAATATATCAATTACCTGAGTGTTGGGCTGGTTGACGAGACTGCAAAAATCGCATGCGTCACCAAGTTCTTGGCGGTACGCATCGTATGCGGCCTGTGTTTCAGGGTTCCTGCTGGACATTACTATCAAGTCTAGCATGCTACACTTATACTATGAAGGCAATCGTTGTTGGAATGGGCAAAAATCGTGAAATCGGAGCAAACCAGGATATGCCGTGGCATAACTCACTGCCTGATGATCTGGCTCATTTCAAAAAGCTGAGTACCGGTAAGACGGTGATTATGGGATATCGGACATTTGAGAGTATTGGCAAACGACCTTTGCCGAATCGACAGAATATCGTGATCAGCCGTGAGCCGACTGGTGTCGAAGGTGTCTTGAC
>JASLCR010000037.1 GCA_030145955.1 Candidatus Saccharimonadales bacterium | reverse complement strand
CCACCTTTCTATAATCATGATCTGTTGCTTGCTCTACATTAATCTCACGTGCCAGCTCGCGTATAGCCGGCTCATGGGTGCGCTCATGCTCAGCATATCGCCTAACCACTTCCATACGTAGATGCCGCTGTGCATGATCCATCTTGCGATCAGCGAACACCAGATGATGATGTGCATTTTCAATCACATCCTGAATATTGAATGAGATCGGACCTTCGTCAAAACGCAGCAGAACATACGCGGTGCCACTAAGCACATCCTCAGATCGTCCAACCTTAACTGCACTATTTAGCGCTTGATAAACCTCCTCGGCTGTCGCGTCTGTTGGGTCAATACCAAGCTTGCGTAGCGCTGTATGTGCCTTTTGAATAATTTCACCTACAAGCGCCGTATCAATACCGGCATTACCACTCGCTCGTTCCATTGCTATAATATTACGAGCAAAGAGCGGATGGTCATTACCAAGCAAATCTGCTAGGTGCCTCATATTTTCTCCTCGTGAATCGGCATATCATGCAGTTTAGCGCCATGATGTAAGATACCTTCCTTGGCGCCAATCTTTGTCACCACTGATGTAGAATTTGCACTTGCGAAGATAATTGAATCTTTGAGTGACTTACCCTGCACCCACTGGCTCAAGAAGCCAGAGGCAAATGCATCACCCGCGCCAGTCCTATCAAGCACCTTCACATCTTCGTACATGCCTGCCTTTACGATCGTTTTACCGTCACTCGCCACAACACCGTTTGGCCCGTCACTTACAATAACTACCGGTGCTAGATTAAGACCGTGGCGCACAAGCTCTTCTACGGTTTCGCCGTGCACAAGCTTTTGCATCTCTTCTTTGTTAACACAAAGTATTTCAACACTTTCGAGCAGTGCCTTCAGCTTGCCCGCCTCAGCAAGCTCAGGACCCGCCGGGTTGAGCATCACCTTTGTGCCATGCTCTTCCGCATGATCAACAATCTTTCGCAGCAAATCAATACCGCCATTTGCAAGCGATGTTGGATATATCCAATCTGCTTCTTCAATAGCCTTAAAATCAAGATCCATACCGCGTGAATCTGTGGAAATACCCCGGTGATTAAGAATCGTACGTTCGCCATTAGTAGCAATTAAAATCGTAGAATACCCAGCTTGGTAGCGCTCGCGCTGAACAACAAGCGAGGTATCAACCCCTTCGTGATCCAGCTCGCGAAGTATCGTTTCTGATGCCGGGTCGTGCCCAAGCGTCCACATGTACGAAACAGAGAGACCTTGTCGTGCCAGAGTCACCGCTACATTACCTGCGTTGCCACCTGTCCCAAATGTGACATTTTCGACTTCCATCTTTACCCCAAGTGGTAAATGCGTATACACCACTTTACCTTCTTGGTGTGGGTCAAACTCATCACTTGTCAAAAACACGTCTTGGACGGTTTTACCAATTGCTAGTATTTTCTTCGGGCTTGTCATTTTTATACTACCGCTTTGTCTTTACTGCCAAAGGCGAGGATTTTTTCTTCAACAACTACCTGTACCGCCTCGTATACAGCGGGCATTAGCTTCACAACTGCATATTCGTTCGGATTATCAGCGAGTACTTTCTCTAACGTTTTACGGAACGCAAAGCGCATATCACTATTGATATTTATCTTGCTGACGCCAATTTTTGCCGCATCTTCAAAATAGTGAAGTGGTGTACCAGAGCCACCGTGCAGCGAGATTTGGCAGTCAATTGCTTCGCGAATACGACTTAGTAGTTCAAGATCAAGCTCTTTTGGTACAGGGTACTTTCCGTGTAAATTACCAATTGCCGCCGCAAATGTATCAATGCCTGTTGCATCGATAAACTCTTTGGCGCCCTCTGGGTTACTAAACGTCTTTTTAATCTCTTCGTAATCAATTGCTTCTTCATGAACGTTTGATGAGCCGCCAAAATAATGAGGCTCGCTCTCTACAAGCGCTCCGGTAAATTTAGCGTATTCAACAACCTCTTTTGTCTTTTCGATAATCTCTTCAGTTGTCGCATCATGATTTGCCTGAGAAATATCAATATGAATAAACTCGTACCCAGCATCGATTGCGCGCTTACAGTCTTCAACTGTTGGGCTGTGATCGAGATTCAAGTACATCTCAATACCGTACTCGGCTTTGTAGTTATCAACGAGATCACGAATATTTTCGAGACCCATCGCTTTTACTTCACCTTCACTCACCTCTACTAGTACAGGAGAATTCAACTTTTGTGCTGCGCGGCATACTGCAATGAGTGTTTCCTGATTATCAATATTAAACGCACCAACTGCGAAGTGCGCCGAGCGTGTACGCTGCATTAAATGTCGTGCCTTAGTAGTATTATGTCGAATTTCTGAAATTGTTAGCCCCATAGTCCCCCTTAGTAGCCTGGTTTATATTGCGGTACTTTTTCGATAAATTTCACCACTCCGTCGAGCATCGTAGCCGAAGTTAAGCCAAAGTGCTCGAGAAGTTCGTTCGGTGCTCCTGACTCGCCGAAGCGATCATGCATACCGATTCGCATCAATGGTGCCGGGCTTTTTTCGCCAAGCAGCTCTGCAACCGCACCACCAAATCCACCGGCTATTTGCGCCTCTTCAGCCGTCACTACACGACCAGTTTTACGTACACTTTCAAGAATAGTCGCCTCGTCGAGCGGTTTGATTGTTGGCACATGCACTACTTCAGCACTAATGCCGTTTTCTTCAAGCAGCCGCGATAGAAGTAGTAGCTGGTACGTCATAGTACCCGTGCCAAGAAGGCTGACGTCGTTACCGGCTCGAAGCACATAGGCTTTGCCGATTTCAAATGGAGAACTTTCTGTACTAAAAATTGGCGTCTTCTCGCGAGCCAAGCGAATATAGCTTGGCTTACCATTTTCGGCAATTGCCCGAGTAGCTTTCTCGGCCTCAATTGCATCACCAGGAACTACTACCACCATATTTGGTAGCACACGCATCAAAGCAATATCTTCAAGCATCTGATGAGTAGCACCGTCTGGACCAACGCTAACTCCGGCATGAGAGCCAACAATTTTTACCGGTTGCTCGTTAAGCGCGATAGTTGTGCGAATTTGCTCCCAGTTACGCCCTGGGCTAAACGCCGCATAACTAGAGGTAAACGGAATCTTACCCGTACGAGCCATGCCGCTCGCCACTGTTACTAAGTTCTGCTCCGCTACACCAACTTCGACAAATCGCTTAGGAAATGCTTCTTTAAATAGGCTCATCTGTGTCGAGTCGGTTAAGTCTGCGCAAAGAGCAACGACATTTTCATTCTGCTCGCCAGCAGCCTTCAATCCGCGACCAAAGCCTGCACGTGTCGGCTCCTGCTTAACATCATCCGAACCGTAATGTGGATTTAACTGATAATCGCTCATTCGTGCTCTCCTGTAATCTTACCGTCTAGTGTGCGTAGCTTACGCAGCGCCACCTTTGCCTGCTCATGGTTTGGTGGCATGCCGTGCCACTTGTAATCGTACTCCATAAAGTCGACGCCCTTGCCTGGAATCGTGTGTGCGATGATAATACTTGGCTTATTTGTGATCGCCCGTGCCATACTCGCTGCATCTTGGATACTCTCAACATTGTGCCCGTCAATTTCTTGCACATGCCAGCCGAAGCTTTTCCATTTGCCCGCTAGATCTTCAAGTGGCATTACGTCTTCGGTATTGCCATCAATCTGAATATTGTTACGATCGATGAATACGATCAACTGGCCAAGCTTGTACTTGCCGGCAAACATCGCCGCTTCCCAAATATTTCCCTCGTTGAGCTCGCCATCACCAGTTACCGCGTACACAAATCGATGCTGTTGATTATCAATGTACTGCATTGTATAGGCGACACCCGCCGCCTGACTTAATCCTGAGCCCAGTGGCCCAGACGTATTTTCAAGACCAGGAAGCTTTGTGCGCTCAGGATGACCCTGCAAGCGCGAGCCAAGTTTGCGCAGTGTCAATAGTTCTTCTTTATCGAAATAACCACGCTCAGCCATCACTGCATATTGCACCGGTACTGTGTGTCCATTCGACAGAAAGAAATAGTCGCGTTCATTCCAATTTGGCTGGTCTGGGCGAATATTCATGATATCAAAATAAAGGGTTGTCACAATCTCGGCCAGATCAAGTGGTCCAGCGCTATGTCCACTACCTGCCGCTTCGAGCATGCGAATGATATCCTTACGGACCTCCATCGCCTTGTGCTCAAGCTGCTTAATCGTTAATTGCAGCTGGCTCATTAGATCACTCCCTTCTTATTTATCTCACTGACAAGTTGCGCATACGTTGCCGCCGGATCAGCACTTTTTGCAATCGCACCACCGACATTCAGTACATCTACGCCACCTTGTGCAAGACTAAATGCATTATCAACATTCACGCCACCATCCCAGCCGATTTCAATATTCGGACGAATCGCGTGGATGAGACGTACTTTTTCAAGCTGCATCAGGCTCGCTACGCCACCATAATGGCCAAGATCGCCGGTAAAGATCATTACGTGATCGGCAAGTTCTATGAGATGCGCGACGCTCGACGGTACCGTCGGCCGCTGCAGGGCGATTCCTGCCTTTACTCCGTACTGCTTGATGTACTGGATGATTGGGCCAAGATCTTCCTGGACTTCGGCGTGGAAAATAATAAGATTTGGTTTCTTGGCGACCAGTGACTGTACATGCTCACTCGGACGAGCAACCATAGCATGAATATCCACTTCCATCTCAGGTGGCCAAGAAATGTCATTGACACCTACCGTAAAGCTAGGCGCAAATTCGCCGTCACTAATATCAACATGAAGTCTCTGAGCAAATCCCTGCACAATCCCCAGCTTCTCATTGAAGTCGAGTACATTTTCCGTCAGTATTGCCGGCGCGATCACACTCATCTCTATGCAAACTCATCAATCTGCGCGTTACGACGCTTAAAGCGGGCGGCTCCAGCAAAATCAGTGTTGAGCCATGTTTCGATGATTCCTTGCCATGCAGCATCGTTATCCTGTAGCACACGTGCCGGTAGACACAGCACATTACTGTCGTTGTCGTACCGAGTCATCTTTGCCTCATACGCATCCCAAATCACACTGGCACGAATACCACGGAAGCGATTTGCCGCCATCGCTACACCTTGTCCACCGCCACATATCAAAATTGCGCGCGGATCTTTATCGGTATCACCAATTACTTTTGTCGCCGCCATCTGTGCAAACTCCGGGAAATCATCATGCGGATCAAGCTCGTCATTACCGATGTCCGTAACGTTGTAATCGTGTTTTGCCAAGTAGGCAAAGACTTTCTCTTTCATATGAAAGCCCTGATGATCCGCACCCAAATAGATATTCATATTAGTTCAAGTATAAGCGGGATGACGGTATCTGTAAACTATTGACTATTTTAGTAAAATTTGATATAATATCCCTGTTCGCAACCTCTCGTAACATCGATCGAGGTGCGATTGCACCTCAGAAAGCAAGGCTATGAACATCGTCACGGACAACATTCAGTTCTTCGCGGCGGGCATCCTGCTCGCTATCTGCCTCATGCTGGGCGTCATCATCCATCAGCTCTCGCGTCAGCGAACGGACAAGCTCGAGGTGTCGATCGGCACGCGCTACGACATCGACCAGCTCGTCACTGAGACGCTCGCCAAGGTTGGTGGTGCTGTCCAGCATCACGCTGAGGTCTCGGCCGTGCTCGGGCTGATGAAACAGCTCGATGCCAACCCCGACGCGCTTGAGCTCATCAAGTCGTATCCCGAGACAGTGCGTGCCGCCGCATGGCTGCACTACATCAACACGCTCGGGTCCGACCTGCAGCGCGCGCAGGTGAAGCTGTCCGAGTCGCACGCAGGCAAGGGCTACACCCAGCCTGTCCAGCAGTTCATCGATCGGGATCAGAGGCACGTCGACGCCATCCGCGCCAAGCTCGACCAAGCCATCAAGGCATCGGGCCAGGCTGGCCTGCGATCCGTCTGATCCACTGAGGTGCAGCTGGCCGGGAGATTCCATCTCCCGGCCAGCACAGCACAACTTTTCACCCGCACAGGGTGTTTTTTAATTACTTTTCGAGATGCTTGCCTACGTCAGCCACAAGCTCAACCAAGCGGTTGCTATAGCCCCATTCGTTGTCGTACCACACACAGACTTTCACAAGATTGCCGTCAACCACACGAGTCAAAGCAGTATCAACTGTACCTGAGTGTGGATTACCAATGTAGTCACGCGAGACAAGCGGCTCATCAGAGACCGCCAGGATACCCTGGTAGTACGGGTGCTGAGCAGCTTTTCGGAATGCATCATTCAACTCATCAACCGTCACGTCTTTCGAAAGAAGTGCTGTCACGTCAGAGATCGATACTACAGGAGTTGGTACACGCATCGAGATACCATCAAACTTACCTGCAAGTCCTGGAAGCACCTTTGTTACTGCGATTGCCGCACCGGTACTTGTTGGTACGATGTTTTCAGCTGCGTTACGTCCTTCACGGACATCCTTCTTCGGTGCGTCCTGCAGTGCCTGAGATGCAGTGTAACTGTGCACGGTAGTAAGTAAGCTCTTCTCTACACCAAATTCAGCGTCGAGAATTGCCATCACCATACCAAGGCTATTGGTTGTACAGCTAGCATTTGAAATAACTTTCGTCGCGCCTTCGACTTCGTCGTCATTGGCACCGAGTACGATCGTATCGACACCGTCAGACTTCGTAGGGCCAGAGATAACGACTCGCTTTGCACCAGCCTCAACGTGCTTTGATGCGCCTTCTTTATCAGTAAAGAATCCAGTTGACTCGATCACGACATCAACGCCAAGATCTTTCCATGGTAGTAGTGCCGGATCTCGTTCGGACAATACTTTTATTTTCTTGCCATTTACGGCAATACCTTCTTCATTAGAAGTAACTTCATAGTTATTGCCAGCATGGTCTTTGTACTGCTCGTAATTGCTGTCGTACTTGAGCAGATACGCAAGTGTTGCGTTATCTGTCAGGTCATTGATAGCCACGATCTCAAGGTCATTACGCTCAAACGCAATTTTAAAGGCATTTCGCCCGATGCGTCCAAATCCATTAATTGCTATTTTTGTTACTGCCATAGTAGTTGTGCCACTCCTTTTATAGTACTAATGCTTCTTCGAAACTTATTATAGCACTACGTTATACTAGATACATGAAGAAGGAAGTGCTTTTATCGCAGGCTAAGCCGCACTACACCGAGGATGATTTGCTCGAGCTTGAACATGCGATTGATGTGGCGATCAAATTTCATGATGGCCAAAAGCGCAAAAGCGGCGAACCGTACATCATCCACCCCCTTGCAGTTGCCGCAATCTTGATTGAGTGGGAAATGGATATTGACTCGGTGATTGCCGGAGTACTTCATGATACTGTCGAAGATACCGAACTCACTCTTGATGAAATTGAAACACTGTTTGGGGCCGATATTGCCTTTTTGGTTGATGGCGTTACAAAAGTTGGCCGTGCCCGTAGCGGTATGCAAAGTCTTGAAAATTATTTGCCACAAACGACCGATAACCTCTCAAAGCTCATGATTGCTGTCGGTAAAGATGTTCGCGTGATCATCATCAAGCTTGCCGACCGCCTACACAACATGCGCACACTCGAACATATGCCACGTGAAAAACAGAAGAAAATTGCCCGCGAGACTATGGAAGTGTTTGCCCCCCTTGCCGATCGGCTCAATATGGGTCGTGTGCGTGTACAGCTTGAAGAACTTAGCTTCCGGTATTTGACTCCTCATGATTTTGCGCGCACAAAGGCACTTATGGACTCACGGTTAAAGAAGAGTCAGCGCAAACTCGACCGCGTTCGCCGCGAAGTTGCCTCGCGTTTAAAAGCCGAAAAGATTGACTTTGAAATGGACGGTCGCATAAAAAGTGTTTACAGTCTTTTTAAGAAGCTCGACCGTGTTGAAGGAGATATCGACCGCATTCACGACCTGATCGCCCTGCGTATTATCGTTGATGATCTTGCGACTTGCTACCTTGTACTCGGCGTCCTTCACGAACTTTACACACCGCTGTTCGACCGTATCAAAGACTATGTTGCGCAGCCGAAATCTAATGGGTACCAAAGTCTTCACACCACTGTTCAGACAGATGTGGGACAGGTTGTGGAGTTTCAAGTACGCACAAAGGAAATGCACGAATACGCCGAACGTGGTCTTGCAGCCAGCTTCCACTATAACGAGCAAAAACTTACCGAAGCTTACAAGAAAGGGCAAATTGCAGAACTGCCAGAGCACCTTCAATGGATCAAGGAACTTCAACTTACCGCCGCCAAGGCAGGTAAAGCTAAGAGTATCGACAGCAATAAATTCCGCATGAATTTATTTCACGATCGCATATTTGTCTACTCACCTAAAGGGGACATTTACGACCTACCGAACGGAGCATTCCCGCTTGATTTTGCCTACCGCATTCATAGCGACGTAGCGGCGCGTGCCAGTGGCTTTCGCATTAACGGAGTCATGAAGCCCTTCAGCTATAAGCTTCAACATGGTGATCATGTCGAGGTACTCACTAGCAAGACCGCTATCCCAAAGGCCACCTGGAAAGACTATCTAGTCACCCATCATGCAAAAGAAAAGCTACGTCTACAGCTTTCGCGCCAGAACCGCGGTTTGTTTGGAACATTCACTCACGCGGCAGAGCGACTCCGCGGCAAAACAAAACCTCGAGCCTAGTAGACTGCACCAATCGCCTCAAGATGCCTGAAGACCTCTAGATATGGCTGACGAATATCTAGGGCCAGGACTTCTTGGGCTGTCATCCATTGATAGGATGTATGTTCCCAGCTAAGCGTAATTACTGGATCCTTGTTTAGCTCAGTAAAATAAATAAGTCTATTAATGCCTGCTTGATCCCGGTCACTTATGAAAGAATGCGCGTGTACGAGCTGTAAGTCTTGCGGCTCAACAGCGATGCCTGCTTCTTCCATTATTTCACGAGCGCATCCCTCTTGAGGTGTTTCACCGGTTTCTACGACCCCACCTGGCAGGTCTGGCTTTTCTGAACGATCAGGGCGCTCTTCCCATTTACTGCTTATAAGTATGAGGTATTTACCATCGGTAGAGCGACGAATAACTGCTTTGCCAACAGTAATGACTCGCATTATCTATTATTCCAGCGTTCGATACATTCTTTAATAACAGCTTTAGCTTCTTCCACGTCACCCCAGCCCTTCACAATTGTACTGCCTGGCTTTTTAAGGTCTTTGTAGTGAGTAAAGTGGTGTTCAATTTGGGCCAAAAGTTGCTTAGGCAAGTCTTCCAGTGACTTAATTGCGTTGCCAGTA
>JASLCR010000005.1 GCA_030145955.1 Candidatus Saccharimonadales bacterium | reverse complement strand
GCCATCAGATTGATTGTAACACGCCACTATCTTACAAATGGCGAATGCGCCCAGTCCTGCCCGAGATTGAACCAGTCGTTAATGAGACCATATCCATTCACAAGCCAAATCGTCACCACCACGACAGCACATGTCAGAACAAATGTGAGTGACTTCACAAACCAGTTTTGCTTTTTAATCCAAACATTCCACGCATCATATTTGCCACGTGCATAATGAAGCACCCTACCAGCCCACGGAAATTCACGTGCTAATATTGCCAGCCCAGCGAAGACAATTAGCCAACCTGGTCCAGGATATGGAATAGCGATCACCCCCACAACGAGCACGGTACCGCCTGCAATTCCCGTGGCAAATTTCTGTACTCGACGCTGTTGTTGCTTTTCGCTGCTCACAATGACTTCAAATACTTTCGCACTCTACAAACTGCTTTATGGTTATGTAGCACGCATCATACTCTTCATTGCCGAGCTCGGCTGGCTCATGCACAATATCCATCTCCATATGACGAGCAAAGCGTGCCGCCTTGTCCGCGTTGCCAGTCACAAATACCACGTTATCCATACAAATATTGTAACAACTTATCGTAGGCTCATCTATACCTCTTGCGACCTACCTATTTAGTCTGCTTTTTCAAAGCGAGATTTCATCTCTCCGTTCAGTTCAACCTTTTGCATAAACATACCATATGGGCGGGCAAACAGCTCGTATTCACTGTCATATAGGGGGCGATAGAGTACCAGCGGCTCATTCGTCTCTGTTTGAAGAGCAACTCCGAGCACTTCATATAGCTGGCCTGTCTTATTGTGGCGGTAAACACCTTTTTCGATAGTTGGGAAATTAGTCATCATAGGTATTATACCACTTCCCGAATTTATTCCAGTGCTCGTATCGCGCAGGGTCTAGATCGCGTTCACCGCTCTTATCGAAAATTTGCGCAATCGTATTATTATCGCCTTCCATTTTTACAATTCGTGCAAAACTTGGATCACTTTTTCCTGCCGGTTTATCAACAAAAATACCTTCGCGATGGGCTTCAAAAACCTGCGTCCTGCTTTCGTCAACATAGACGACAACCTCGTGCAGAAAAATCCGCTTGTCAGTTTTATTTTTCATTAAAGCTAGAAAATCTTCAGTCGTCAGCCAGGCAGCAATATCCTTCATATATCCACCAGGAAAGCCGCTAAGTGCAGGGATCGACCAGCTTGAATCATTAATGACGAGTGGCTTTTGAAATTGCTTATAGGCAGACGCCGCTTTGGCAAGTGCAATTTTTACCGGCTCATGATGCTGAATCTCATCAATATCGAATTCAATCTTCGATACTGCTATACCGTAGTGTTTTAATGCAAGCTGCGCGTCGCGGAGCTTCTCATTATTGCCAGTGATGAAGGCAATGTGCTTCATTGCCCTCTCAATATTTCCGAGTATTTGTCAGGCTCACTGCGATAATATTCTACCCACTCATCATTCTCTCGAAGTGTAATAGTTTCTACGAATATACCTTCGGAGAAACCGCCCTTCGCCTCAAACTTACTCCGTCGTGCAGCCTCGACCTCCTCATCAGTGATAGATAATAAGACTTGCATGTCTTGCTTCAGCTGGTCAAGGTCTGCAAGTTCTTGAATCGTCTTCTCACGGTCGCCATCAATTGGCAGCTCCGATGCTTCTTCAATAAACTTGCTACGATAGGCGCGGAGCAGCTCTGCACCCACAAGACGGCGCGATACAATTTGCTGTCCAAGCTGCTCATATAAGTCGGGTAACTTATTGCGGACTAGTTTGTTAAACGTAAATGTTGACATACTTACCTCTTCTCTATTTCTAAGACCTGCTTCATTAATTTACCCGCCATTGTTTCGTAGTCAATCTCATCTTCACGCATCCACTTTGCATCCTCTGCGTGTTCGCCGATACCGTAGCTGAGTTCATCGTACTTGATCTCGCATACAACCCACATTTGCCATGCTTCTTTATTGGGATTATAAAATGGAATAGCCGTAATCACATCTTCACTAAATTCAGTCGTCAGTGCAATCTCTTCGTATAACTCGCGCTTCAATGCCTCGTGCAAAGACTCCCCGAAGTCCCAGCCACCACCTGGAAATGACCAACGATTATGCTCATTCACCATCAAATATTCACCTTTGGTATTGCGAATAACACCGACAGCGCTTACACGATAAAATGCGTTCTTGTACCAATCAGTCATTATAAAGTTCCTTCAGTGCAGCGAAAGACTCTTCGTACATATCCAAAATTGCCCGCGGTGGCGTAACTTTCAGTCTTGACTTAATTTTTATGCGCTGGCGCTCCGCCCATGCATCCACATCTGCTTTCGTATGAATATTATTTGCCCTCGCATATTCGGCGTTATGCAGGTGATGTGTCCATGTCGTACTTGCTTTATCTAGTATAAATACCGTCGCAGCTTCGGGTGTATCAAGTTTCTCGTAGTCATACATCGCTTGCTTTAGCTCGGGGTAGTTAGCAAACATTTCGTCAAATACTCTTTGCGCCTCCACTTCCTTGGCATGTTTCGCAGCATGCTGTTCTGGAGTATAGTGCAATGTATTTTCATCACCAGTAATGATTTCAAGTAAATCATGACACAGTGCAAAGAGCATGACTTTGTTTGCATTCAATTCAGGACACTTTGCGGTAACGATATGATACGAAATTAGAGCAAGCGAAAAACTATGATGCGAGTCAGACTCATCTTCATGATTCGGAAGCTTCGTCGCCCGCTTTACGTTCCCCATCTCACCGAGTAGCTCAGATAGTTTGATAATCTCCTGGATGCTCATTCTCACTCTATGATAGCAGAGAATGAAATGTATTATGTTACAGCAGCTTCAACAGTGCTGCTTCGTCTATAATCTGCGTGCCGTAACTTTCAGCTTTCTTAAGCTTGCTTGCACCCACCTTGCCGCCAGCCACAAGATAGGTCGTATCTTTTGCGACTGCCGTCTGAAATGTGCCGCCAAGTGCACGAATTTTCTCGGCTGCTTCATCACGACTCATACTTTCAAGTGAACCAGTAATAACAAAATTTTTGCCGACAAGCTTACCGGTTTTCTTTTCAAAGTGCGGCCGCACTCCAAGGCTTGCAAACTTATCCAAAAGCTTTGCATTATCTTCGTCGGCAAACCACGCCACAATAGATTCAGCAACAACTTTGCCAATACCTTCAATTGACTCGAGATCCTCAAGCGTTGCGGTTTGTAGCGACTCTATCGACTCGAAATGATTAGCAAGGTCTATGGCGGTCTGTGTGCCAACATGCCGAATACCAAGACCTAGGATAAATTTCTCTAGCGGAGGATTTTTCTTGTCGGCGATTGCATTAATTAGCTTATGTGCCGAGATGTCGGCAAACCGATCGAGTTGCAATAAATCTTCAACTGTTAGCGTATAGATGTCGGCAATATCTTTCACTAGCCCTGCATCAACCAGAGCTACAACATTCTTCTCACCCAGCGTATCGATATCAAGCGCGCCACGAGACGCATAATATTCAACTGAGCGTTTCAAAATAAGACTACTTGAACTACCTTTTACTCGGTATACTACATCTTCACCCTGACGCTCAAACTCAAGTTCGGGGTATTGCTCAGCAAGTGCGTCAGTGTAATTAAACGGCTTGGTATTTTTTGGTCGAAGCTCCGTCACAACACTCTCAACCTGGGGAATAATATCGCCGGCCTTAAATATCACTACCGTATCACCAACTCGTACATCCTTGCGAGCAATTTCGTCGGCATTGTGAAGACTTGCATGCTGAACGGTTGTCCCCGCTACCTGCACAGGATCAAACACCGCCACAGGCGTGGCAGCTCCTGTACGCCCAATGCTTATGACGATGTCTTTTACGATCGTTGTGGCTTGTTCGGCTGCATATTTATAGGCAACCGCTCCACGAGGCTGCTTACCTACAACACCAAGTTGTTCGTATTGTGCGCGATCATTCACCTTGATAACGAGGCCATCCGTGTTAAAGGGTAAGTCGTGTCGTTTTTGGTCCCATTCATCAACAAAACTCAGCACGTCTTCGATGCTCGTAAAAATACTCGCCTGCTGGTTGCGCCGAATACCGATTGCGCTCAATGCTTCGTAGGTAAACATGTGGGTTGGAATCTCTGAAGGATCATCACGTAGGACGTCGTAGCCAATAAATGTCAGTGGCCGCTCTACAACAAGCTTTGGATCAAGCTGACGAATCGTACCAGCTGCTAAATTGCGTGGATTTTTAAACTCAGGTTTTTCCGCCTGGCGCTGCTTATCATTTAGTGCTTCGAAATCCTTCTTTAAAATAACAATCTCTCCTCGCACCTCCGTGCGACCGTGAAGAAAGTTTTCAAAGCCATCTGTTTCCATAAGGCGCAGCGGCACGTTGGGTATTGTGCGCACATTGTTTGTTACGTCTTCACCTACAAAACTATTTCCGCGGGTTATCGCCCGCACCAACACGCCATCTTCATACACCAACGCACAGGCAAGTCCATCCATTTTTATATCTGCGAAGAATTCATGTTTACGGCCTGGTAATAATTTATCTGTGCGAGTCACCCATGCTTCAACTTCATCACGATCAAACACGTCATTAAGACTAAGCATGCGGGTGCTATGTTCGACCTTCTGAAAGCCACCTTTCAATTCATTACCAACTCGCTGCGTAGGGCTGTCTGCCGTAATAAGCTCGGGATGTTCCGCCTCGATCTTTTTTAATTCACCAAATAAGCCATCGTAAATAGCATCACTTACCGAAGGAGTATCCAATACATGATACTCGTAGCTGTAGCGATTAATGAGTTTTCGAAGCTCCTCAATACGAACACTAGGCTGGGCTTGCGTCATCAGCGACTACCTTTCTGTATAAAATATAGACATACGCACTCATAAACACTACGCTCAGCGAAGATATCAACACTAACGCAATAGGCACAATTGGTACCCATGCTAATTGTGCTATAGAAGATTGCAGCCATGTACTTAGCAGAATAATTGGAATCATGATTATAGCCCACACTAGCGCAATTACCAGAACTGCCCACGTGAGTCGAAAGATAATTCGCAAACGCCGTCCAACCACTAGATCGCCCGCCGTTCTAATGGCTCGCCATGGATACATTCCCGGCAGAGTCACAACAATTAATGCAAAAAAACTGCTACAAAGTAGGTAGAGCGATAATATCACAAGAAGGAAGGCTACGAGGCCGACCACCATTGCAAGTGCGCCTGTACTAAAGAAATCCGTGCTGAGCGCGGTGCTATACAAAATAAATGCAATCATTGCTGGCAGCATCTGCAGAAGCAATATCGCTCCAACAATAATTGTCGAAATAATCGGCGCTCCGCTACTATAGAGTGCGTCTCGTAGTCGTGGTGTACCTCCGGCCATGTGTGCTCTAATAAGCCACACTGACGTCAGCCACCCCATTAGAAATAGTAAGGCACCCAGTACTTGCTGCGCCTCGCTTAGAGTAGCTGAAAAGCCGCCAGATATTCCACTAAGAAGCAAGAGCCCTGCACCTCCAACTTTCCCCCAGCCACCCTGAAACACTTCACCGCCCGCCTCATTAAGGATGTTTGCAAACTGTGTAAAATCTGATTGTGACGCTAGTCCTATAAAAATGGCACTTGCGGCAGAATACACAAGGATAAGACCGCCAAAAACACGCCGATATGTCCATAAATGACGCAGTACTATATTTGTAAATGCAAAGTAACCCGGCAGCTTTAATGAGCGGACATAATCTCTGCGTCGCGTTCGTTGAAAACTACGATGTGGGCGACGTACAAGGAACCCATGCATACGTTGAAATATCCGATCTTTTACAGATACCTTCTGAGGTTTTTTTGTCACCCGCTTAGACGAAGCAGATTTTTTCGATTGTGTCACTTTCTTTGATTTCAAGCTCGTTGCCATATGCCAATAGTTTAAAACTTATTTGCATTATTGCGCAGACGAGCTATGCGATCTTCCAGCGGTGGATGAGTACTAAATAACTTTGAGAGCGTTCCGGGTTTTAGAGGATTCGCAAAGAATAAATGTGCTGTTGAGCTATTCTGTCGCTGCATAGGCCGTGAGTATTGCTGTAGTTTTTCAAGAGCACTTGCAAGGCCTTCGCTGTCACGAGTTGTCATTGCGCCGGTAGCATCGGCAAGATATTCGCGCTGACGGCTAATTGCCATTTGAATCATTGCTGCCGCAACAGGAGCAAGAATGATGATAACAATACCAACTATATAAACAATCGGATTGGTATTGTTGTCACGATCATTGCCGCCAAAGAACATCATACGTAGGGCGATATCTGACAAAATACCGATTGCACTTGCAAGACCAAATGCAATCATACTCACCCGAATATCATAATTACGCACATGTCCCATTTCGTGAGCCATAACTGCCTCAAGCTCACGGTCATTCATAATCTCCATAATACCGGTTGTTGCTGCCACAATTGCATGCTTGGGGTCACGCCCCGTTGCAAAGGCATTTGGCGCCGGATCATCAATCATATATACCTTTGGCATTGGCATGCCAGTGGCAATCGAGAGATTTTCAACAATCCGATAGAGGCGCGGGTTGTCGCGCTTTTCAATTTCCTGTGCGCCAGTCATTGCAACTGCAAGCTTGCTGGCAGCAAAATACTGGATCAAGGCATATACGAGCGCACCGCCAATTACCCACGGTGTGATAGTTGGGTTGCCATAATACGTGGCAAATGCCCACCCCACCGCTGCAACCACGCCAATAAACACTGCCATAATAATGCCAGTGTTGCGTTTATTGGCGGCGACTGCTCCGTACACTTGGTATTACCTACCGGGTACTCAAAACTTAACTTCGACTGGGTTTTCAACTTTTGCCATGTCATCAACTTCGAAGAATTCTTTACTCTTGAAGCCAAACATACCAGCAACCATATTGTTTGGGAAAACCTGAATCTTTGTATTAAGGTCGCGAACACCACCGTTGTAGAAGCGGCGAGAAGCTTGAATCTTGTCTTCTGTGTCAACAAGTTCATTCTGAAGCTCAAGGAAGTTCTGGTTTGCCTTAAGGTCAGGATATGCCTCAGCAACTGCGAACAGACTCTTCAACGCACCTTCAAACATATTTTCAGCTTCGGCAGTCTGCTTTGGACCCTGCTTTGTAGCCTCCATCACAGCACTACGTGCTTCTGTTACTTTTTGGAATACTTCCTTTTCGTGTGAAGCATAGCCCTTAACTGTCTCAATAAGATTCGGAATAAGATCAGCACGACGCTTTAGCTGAACTGTAATATCACTCCACGCCTCTTCTACCCGCACTCGAAGCGTGACGAGACCATTGTATGTTGCCCACAGGAAGATAACCAGCACAACAACGACGCCGATCAAGATCCATAGCCACAGTAATTCCATATTTCCCCTTTTTCTAAGTTAATTTACTAGTACTAGTATACCAACCTCGGTGAAAAATAGCTATATTTGGTGCGAGAAGCCAGAAGGCGGTCGCTTCCAACAATTCTGTCATTGCCATTAAAATACCGAGGACATGCCTCGGTGCTTTAGTTGGTGCGCGGAGCGGGAATCGAACCCGCACGTCTTTTGGACAAGGGATTTTAAGTCCCTCGCGTCTACCAATTCCGCCACCCGCGCAAATACAAAATGGAGGCACGTACGGGTAACGCTCCCGTCTACCTGGTTTTGCATACCAGTGCCTAACTTCTCGGCCAACGCGCCACTAACTACTCATTATACACAAAAAGAGGTCACGTGGACCTCTGATTTTGTGTAGATATGAAATACACTAACGGCTTAGAATTTCCAATCCTGCCGCCACTGCTTCATCTGCTGGATCTCTTTTGTCTGTGCCGACACAATATCTTTCGCCAAATCTTTGATTTCTTGGTGCTTAGCATTGTCTGGAGCCGAAGCTGCCATGTCGATTGCTCCTTGATGATGCGTGATCATATCGGCAATAAATTGCTTGTCATATTCATCGCCTTTTTTATCTTTTAGACTTTGTGTCATGTGACTCATGGTAGTGCTAGAATGCTTCTGCTGGAGAGATGGCTTTTCAAGTGTTGCAGCAGCCGAGACAAGCAGTCCACCCAAGAAAAATCCGATGAGCCCGAATAGTAATGATTTTGTTTCCATATGAATACTCCTCCTAATGGTTGTGTCCGTGATATTTCATAACAAGTGCGTGACCTTTGCCTTTGGTGAGAAGGTAGCGATTCACTGGGTAAGCTGCAAAATACGCTACGACAAGAGCGATCGGCATACTGATCCAAAATAGCGGATCCACAAGCCCGGCAGCCATTGCACCAGGTATTGCAAGCATAACGATATTATCGACGATCTCCATCGTGGCAATAGACAGCGTATCGGCAGCGAAAACGACTGATAGCGCTGCGAAGAACCCAAGGCCTGCTTTTTTGAGTGGCAGAGTGGAAAGCCCAAATCCAAAGACAAACGCGAGCGCGATGGCAAGAAGTACTGTCACTAACGGACTAAGGCCAAAGATAGTACCAATAATTAATCCTATCACTTCTCCGATCGCACATCCTGTAAGACAGTGAAGTGTTGCACTAGCAGCCATCTTGTTCAGACTTGTCTTATCACTACCATGATCATGAGCGCTATGATCTTCATGTCCATCATGATGTTCACACATTCCATCTTTACACATGTTGCCTCCCTTATTTCTTTCTCTTTAACTTATATACTTTTAAAATCTCTTCTGTCGCCTGACTCTCATCGCCATTCTTTATTTGGTGGATGACATGAGTGCTGAGATGATTCTCTAGCAGCAAGTCTTCTACTCCTGAAAGCGCTTCTTTGATAGCTGATGCTTGGGTGATGATATCGATACAATATTTATCTTCATCGACCATCTTCTGCAGGCCACGAATCTGGCCTTCAATAATTTTTAGTCGCCGTACTGCTCTGGGTTTAATATCTTTTCTCATATTTTCATAATACCCCCTGGGGGTATATAGTGTCAAGAATTATCTCCAAATAAAAATACAACCTTTTCGGTCGTATTCTTATATTGGTGCAGTGAAGAGGACTTGAACCTCCACGAGCGCAATGCTCACTAGCCCCTCAAGCTAGCGCGT
>JASLCR010000053.1 GCA_030145955.1 Candidatus Saccharimonadales bacterium | reverse complement strand
TGAGGGCAGTGCCCGATTTACCACCGCGACCGGTACGTCCAATACGATGCACGTAGTCGTCGTATGTCTGTGGTGTATCGTAGTTGATCACATGTGAGACATTCGGAATATCCAGGCCACGTGCGGCAACATCAGTTGCAACAAGTACTGTTGCCTCGTTGTTTGAGAACGCTTTGAGTGCGCGAGTACGTTGACCTTGTGATTTGTTACCGTGAATTGCCTGCGAAGTAATGCCATGTTTTTCGAGCTTGTCGGAAAGACGCTGCACACCAAATTTGGTTTCACCAAAGACGATCACTTTTTCAAATTCATCTTTTTGAAGCATTTCAACAAGCAGGTCTTTGCGGTGTTCGTCATCGTCAAAGTCAATAACATCTTGGTAAATGTGGTCGTTGGTTTCGGTAACCTTCACCGATACTAGTTCAGGATTTTGCATAAAGTCGTGAACAATCGTTTTTACTCCGTCGCTCATTGTTGCGCTAAAGCAGAGTGTTTGGCGGTCGCCAGGAATCTGGCTCACGATCGCACGAATGTCATTTACAAAGCCCATGTCGAGCATGCGGTCGGCTTCATCAAGCACCAATGTATCGATATCGTAAAGACGGAGAACTCCACGATTAATAAGGTCTTTTAGGCGGCCTGGTGTACCTATGATGATATGCGGGTTACGCTTGATCTGTCGGATTTGTCCGTTGATATTTACTCCACCAACACAGACGGCAGAGTAGAGTTTCATGCCACTTGAAAACTTGCGGAACTCATCATCGATTTGCTGAGCAAGTTCGCGAGTCGGTGCCATGATAAGCACCGACTGAGATGTACGTGTCTTGTATAGTTTTTGTAGAATTGGTAGCAGGAAAGCAGCTGTTTTGCCGGTACCAGTATTCGCAAGACCGATAACGTCTCTACCATCGAGTGCGAAGGGGATTGTCTGGTCCTGAATCGCGCTTGGTGCCTTGAAGCCAGCAGTTGCTAGATTATTTTGCAGAATATCATTAAGCGCAAAGTCGCTAAACATATGCTGTGGCTCGTATACGGCGGCTACTTTTTCACTGACGCTTTTATTGACGTATTTTGCAGGGTTAATATACTGCTTCTTTACGCCGCCGCTGCGTCCACGGCCTTTAAAATTACGGCGCTGCTCACTATTATTTCGCGCACCAAAAGAGCGCCCTTTATTGTACTGTCCCATTGAATAACCTTTCATTCATCGAGTTGATGAATCGCCGATACTATTCTGGGGGCATTCATCCGAATTTTATGTATATTTCTGTACGAATATGCGTGAAGAGATACTTAAAACTTCTTTAATATTACCATAAGGAATACTTTTTGTAAATACCTATTATTGATCGAAAGATATGAAAGTAGAATTCTTCTCTCGCTGTCTCTTGCGTTGACTACGATTTCTTGGCTAGTACACGCTGTGCGAGGAAAAGCCCGGTCATGGTTTGTCCGTCGTTTATTTCACCGCGATTGATCATTTTGTCAATTTCTTTGAGTGAAACAAATTTTCCATGACTAATGAAATCCTTGTCATCGGCATCAATGTTTTGTCCAAATGACAGATCTTCAGCCAGGTAGACTGCCATTTTTTCCGTCATTAGACCATTGCATACTCGAGCCTTGCCGAGCAGGGTCCATTTGTTGGCGGTGATTCCTGTTTCTTCGGTGAGTTCACGCTTTGATGCTGTTTCCGCTTCTTCACCCTCGCCACCGCCGCCAGGTAACTCCCAGTTCCAAGATGAGTCGGGGTAGCTAAACGTACGGATAAGAAAGATTTCATCACGATCATTACGAACGACGATCATAACCGAGTCTTTTGACTCCATGAGACCGTATATACCTTCTGTGCCGTCTGGCTTGAGTACGGTGTCTTCGCGTATTTTAATCCATGGATTTTGGTAAACAATCTTTGAGGATAATTGTTTCCAGGGTTTACTATTTTCCATAAATCAATATCCAACCTCAAGGTATGGTTGTTTGCCAATAAACCCTTGTTCGATTATTGGTCTAAACTGCTCAACGATGTCGACGGGTAGATTATCGAGTTCAACCCAAACAAGTTCGCTACATTTTTCAGGTTCATTGTTTCGGAAGTCGTAGTCCTTGTCACGAACTGCAAAGTTGTATGCTATTGTTTCTCCGGCTTCCGTATTTCGTGCTGCAACACAGATAAATTCGAGGTCATCGGGTTTAGCAATGACACCCAACTCTTCCTTAATCTCGCGTAGAATTGCAACGATTGGTGTTTCGCCTACTTCTATATGGCCTCCGGGAAGGCAGAGGTATCCATCCATCCAGCCCGTATTGGCACGCCTACCGAGCAGAAGTTGGGAGCCACGAATAACAAATACATTAGCAGTTGGGATAACAAGATGTTTCATAGATATATGATAGCAAGAAAGAGATCTAAGAGATACGTTCTTGGCTAGAAGTGCACTACTACATTGACACAACGAAAGAGTTTAGATGTTAGTTGATAATCTCACCTTTGATATTCGCCAGTCTGTCGCGCCAGCTTTGAAGCTCCTCGGGTGAAAGTCTTGTCCACTCGGTTACTTCGCCGATAACTTTTAAGGGCGCATCACTACGATATGATCGAGTTGGGTTGCCTGGAAACTTTTTATCGGTGACATTTGGATCATTTTCAAACTCTCCTGTCGGCTCCACGATGTAAACGCGTGCATCGCCGGTTCCCTGAGCAAGCTCAGCCGCAAGGCCAGCGCCATTGACCAGTGCAGTGAAGTAGATGTGATTCATCGTGACCTCTGGTCGGTAGTTTGATTTGAAACCGGCGGTCAATAGCTCCCCAATCTTCAGGTCTGCTCTTGTCCCATGGTAGAAAGGCCCATCGTCTAATTTCACAATTTTGCTAGAAACGTTAATCATATCTTTTATTATGACATATGGTTTTTGGAATGCCTTTAACGTTCGACTACGAAGAAAGTTAAGTTTTTGAAAAGTTGATCGTCTTGGTAATTCTACGCATCAAGCCATCATCATTTGGAAACAGATCAACTAGCGCTATGGATTTTGCGAGAACTTTTTCTCCTTCGTGTAATCTGCCACTTTTCTGATGGGTGCTATGGGCAATATAGCCTTCTCCCTCATATTGCGGAGCATTAAATACGACGTTCCTTTTCACAAGGTCGTCATGAATTACTTTGTAGAGATTCATAAGCTCAGACGATTGCTGGATTTTCATCACCGGAATATCTTTTTGCTCACCAAACCATTCTTCCTGACTTGCCGTAATGGTAAACGGTCTTATTAATGAGGCAATTTCTTCAAGCATATCCTCAAGCTGGTCACCAGTTTCGCTTGTGGCAAATACACCCGCAAGGGTGATGTGTAATGGAAAATCCGTAAAATAAAACTCAGAACCATCTGCGTGATTTTTTAAGGGTATGATGATTGCCCATTTTTGGGTAAACTTTTCCATAGTTCAATCATAGCAAAATAAAAAGACCTCCAATGAAGTCTTGAGTAATTTTGGTACCCCGGGCTGGGTTCGAACCAGCGACCTTAGGCTTAGAAGTCCTCTGCTCTATCCAGC
>JASLCR010000083.1 GCA_030145955.1 Candidatus Saccharimonadales bacterium | reverse complement strand
GTTGGACTTGTCAGTATTCTTGGGCTCTTTTTTGCGCTTTTAATGCGAGTGCTTAAGACAGCAGATCATCTACCGAATATTACTATGCGGCTTGTTGTAGCGGGAGTTTTTGGATGGATTGGTGCACATGTCATGCTTAATATTGCTGCCATGACTGGCCTTATTCCATTGACTGGTATTACATTGCCACTTCTGAGCTTTGGTGGAACCAGTATGGTATTCGTAGCTGGTGCATTAGGCTTGGTTTTTCAACTTTCACAGTACACAACGAGTTATACTGAAGTAGAAGGAGGGGGAAATGAAAATCCTCGCAGTGGGCGGAGGCTCGGGCGGTCACGTGACGCCTATCGTCGCCGTACTCAAAGCACTCAGTAGACATCAAAGTGATCTTGAAGTTCGTGTTTGGTCGGACGCGTCTTTTTATCGCCGTACTCAAGAAGCAGTAGGTGCCTACGATTCTTCTATACAGGTACAAAAAGTTGCCTCAGGTAAGGTGCGGCGCTTTTACGGCGTGCCGCTGTGGAAGCAATTGCTGAGGTTTCGTACCCTTGTTATTCCCAATATTATTGATATGTTTCGTATGATTGGTGGTATTTTTCAGAGTGTGTGGCGTATGCTATTCTGGCGGCCAGACGTCGTATTTTGTAAGGGCGGCTTTGTAAGTGTACCTGTTGGAATTGCGGCTCGAATTTTAAGAGTACCGGTAGTATTACATGATTCAGATGCTCATCCAGGCTTAGCAAATTCGATTCTTTCAAAGTGGGCAATAAAGATTGGTACAGGTGCAACGCTTGACCATTATCGCTATCCAGTTGAAAAAGCAAGCTATGTCGGTATACCAATTAATCCCGATTTTCGTGTTTATGCAGAGGACGAGAGGCGTGCATTTGTAGAACGGCTCGGCTTTTCACCTCATCGACCTCTGGTTGTTGTTACTGGTGGCGGGTTGGGTGCGAAGCCGGTAAATGACGCAGTTGTTGCGATACTCGATCAGCTGCTTGCTATAGCGAATGTCATGCTACTTTCGGGAGATTATCAGTACCCAGAGCTTGCTGAACTGCTAAAGCATCATAAAGACACCTCTGTATTTCAATTGCATCCATTTCTTGGTAACGATATGGTTGCGGCACTTGCTGCTGCTGAAGTTGTTGTTGCGCGTGCGGGGGCAACAACGTTGCTTGAACTTTCGTCACTGGCGAAGCCAACAGTGCTAATACCAAATCCGAACCTTGCTGGTGGACATCAGACAAAGAACGCTGCTGTATATGCGAAGAAAGATGCAGTGCAACTCGTGGCTGAAACAGAACTTGAGAAATCACCGACATTACTTCTTGATGCGGTAACATCGCTGCTCACAAGTCCAGAGAAGCGTCGTCAGCTTGCAGGGGCTATTCATACATTTGCCATGCCTAACGCGGCAGATGATATGGCAAAGATGATCATACAGGCTGCAAAAGGGAAAAAGAAGTAGGTAAATTATGAAATTATTCGCTTCGAAACCAAGTAGCACTCCTCCTCGACGTCGCCAAAACCCGAGCAGTATGGAGAGAGATGTACCAAATACGATTGAAGGTGCACGGTCTTTTCGTCGCAACCGCACGATTACTGGTAGTAGCTCTCATAAGGTTGCAAGTAGTGCCGAACTTAATGCAACAATGCTTTCGCCACGTGCCCAAGTGCATCATCTTAGTAAGCATAGGCGACATCTTGCACTAAAGTTAACGGCGGTGATTGTGGCAGCTCTAGGACTCTATCTACTCGTCAGTCAGCTTGTTGCGGATACCTCTGTACGTACACTTGATACAACACGCCCTATTGAGGCAAGCACTACTGCCTCATATATCAAAACTATTGATGAATATTATTCACGTCATCCGCTTGCACGTTACTATCCAAGTGCAGATCAAAAAAATATGCTTGCCTACCTTCAGACAAAGCATCCAGAAATTAAGAGCTTTAGCCTTGCGTTGACTGGTGAATTTGGCAAAGCACAAGCTGTGGTGAAGTTACGACAGCCAGTTGCTCGTTGGATTATTAATGATCAGGATGAATATGTTGATGCAGAGGGAGTTGTATTTGCAGTGAATGGCTTCGATACACCTAGCGTGACAATCGTTGACCAGAATAAGCTCGCCCTAGATCGCCTTAATAAGAAAGTAATTACGAGTAATCGGTTCTTGGTTTTTGTGGGCCAAGTAGTTGGCAATTTTGCTGCGACCGATCATAAAGTGACGACAGCAACTATTCCTGTACTTACCACACGTCAGTTAGAAGTAAAACTTGCAGGGTCATCGTATCCAATAAAAATGACAATTGATCGGCCAGCAGGGGAGCAAGTGGAAGATGCACTACGTGTGATTCAGTATTTGAAAAAGCATAGCGTTGAGCCGAGCTATATAGATGTGAGAGTGCAGGGAAAGGCATTCTATAAGTAGCAGGTAGAGGATAGAGCAGGGTATAACACCCCGCTCTACTACCGATAGTTCTATTTTTGTTCGTATATTTATACTACAGAAATATATATTTTAGTATCAAAATATAAAAAAAGCAAATATGCAAATAACAGGGGAGAAAAGGATAGGGGAACATGAAATATAAAAAATGCAAATCTTTTCACACATACAGCAAAACATGTGTGGAAAAGTCTACAAGTAAATAAGGTTTCAGGCCGATACAGTACCAAAGCCCCCTGGGCTTGAGAGCATGTGATAACGCTCGTAAACGCAATAGATAATGAGTGTAACGAAAAATAAAAAGTCGTACTAGAACAAATATAGGTGCTAAGATACCCCACTATAGTGAAAGTGCTATAAAACGAGATGATTGCTTATACCTCTTTAATTCCACATTCTAATGACGTAAAAGAAACATTGTGCGACGTATGATCAGTATGACAATTATGGTTGCCTATTCACGGGATCTAGCGAACTTTATATCGTGTTTACTATCATTTTTAGTACGTTTGCCCCACCTATTGTCTTACATGGCTTTTGTTTGCCTATCTGGCCTGTTTATCAATATTTTCTACAAATTGTCTACGGGCCGTGATTTTTCGATATTTCTCTATACATCATGGCTTATTACATCTTTATGAATTAAGTTCTATCTATGTTCTATATTTGCCTACGGCAATAAATCTACCTAAAGACGGGAAGATAGGTATATTGATCTGCTTATGCTCTATACTAAGGTATATGAACAATACAACTCTCGACACCACACTGAATAATCAAACAGATCTCAATAGCTTACTTCAGGGCTCATCGGGAAGTCTTATCCCAGATTCGTATGTGCAGTCTTTTATGACTATGATGGCTATCGGTACAATCATCTCATGTGTGATTCTTGGATTATTCCTCGTAATGTACATAATTGGAGCGATTAGGAAATGGAAGGTGCAATCAGCTGTACTGCATATGCAGAAAGATATCAGTGAGATCAAGCAGCACCTTATTGCAGGTGCTGCGAGTAATCCTCAACCGACAGATGCGCCAGACAGGCAGGAAACTGCGGAGCCTCCTCGTGACAATTCGCTTATCGCTGCCGAGCGCTAGACTTGCTCCCAGGTAAATTCGGGATGCCCAAAGTGTCCATACCTAGCTGTTTGCTCGTACTGTGGTTTTTTGAGGTCGAGCAACGTGGCAATACCGCGCGGTGAAAGATCATATCCTTCAACTGCCCTCTCTTCGCCATCAACGATTACTGTGGCCTCGAGCGGCTGATTATAACCGATAGCGTAGGCGAGGTACACATATACCTCCTTTGCTTGGAATTGCTTCAGGTAGTCGATAGCAATCTTGCGAGCCATATAGGCGGCCGAACGGTCTACTTTGCTGGCATCTTTACCGCTGAAGCAGCCACCGCCAATAGCAATTCGTGGGCCATAATTGTCTACCACGAGCTTGCGCCCGGTGAGTCCGGCATCTGCATCAAATCCTCCCTGTTGCCAGTCGCCTGCAGGATTAATGTGGAGCGTCGGGTCATTATCGTGATGGTCGGTGAAGCATGGATTGACGTAGGGTTGGGT
Organism: Candidatus Saccharimonadales bacterium; assembly: GCA_030145955.1. Lineage (GTDB taxonomy): Bacteria > Patescibacteriota > Saccharimonadia > Saccharimonadales > Saccharimonadaceae > JASLCR01. Next base: position 1,963 of record JASLCR010000083.1, on the reverse strand, counting down.
TCGAGCCCATTCTTTTACGGCTTGTTCTAGCTCGTCATGTGGTGCATGCTGAAAGCTTGCTACGATAGCAACCATTTCCCCATTTTCGATTGTCACTTGTGTTTTACCATCATATGGCCATTTTTCGTACAGGTACTGATTGAGGTTTCGACTAAGTACGACTTCAAGGGGCAGGTGTTCTGGTGTTTCACTTGTGGCATAGCCAGTCATGATGCCTTGATCCCCTGCTCCGCCAGTATCAACGCCACCCGCGATTTCCGGGCTTTGCTTTACAAGACGTACCTCTATCTCTACATCTCCAGCGATACGTAGTACTATTGGTTCGATCTCAATATGATCGTTGGCGGTAACTTCTCCGGTGATAAACACTTTACCGTGACCACCTACTGTCTCCACGGCAACGCGGGCATTTGGATCTTTTGCCAGATATGCGTCGAGAATTGCATCTGATATCTGGTCGCAAAGCTTATCTGGGTGCTTTGGCGATACACTTTCGGCTGTTCTAAGTTTTGACATTAAAAAATCTCCTTTCGTGTATCTGCCCAGGCGGAAGAAAGGAGTATTAATTCTTTATTATCTTTCCTCATTAGGGCTAGAATTGGCACCGTTGTTCTCCCTGTATTCGGTCTTTCGAATAAGAAGCTGGTTGCCGGCAGGTCATCGAGCTAGTTCTCTGGCTGCACTCTTGATACACATGTCTTGTTAATTACCTAGCTAGTATAGCATAGGCAGACTTTTTATTTCTCTTCGCGCTCTACTACGATAGTGCATTCTGTGACAAGTGCAGCAATCGCACCAACGGCAGCGAGGAGGGGTGCGAGAGCAGCGCCTACTACTCCGATAGTCAGTGGCAATTCAACAATTGTTTTTCCTTCTTTATTCTTGACCGTAATCTTGCGGGCATTGCCCTCGGCGATGATCTCTTTTACTTTTTTAAGGAGGTCTTCACCGTTTACTTTGAATTCTTCAGTACGTTTTGTCATACTACTATTGTACATGCAAATCCTTCTTCATTCATCCAAGACCATGCGTATCCCCGAGCAGCGGCGAGAGCCGCTTGGCGCTCCGCAGCTGCTCGCGCAGGCAAATACTTTAGCGGATATCTGGAAACACGCCTCGCTGAAAGAGATAGAATCTCTGATGAAAGTATCTGCTAAAAAAGCCGTCGAGGTCGGCGAGATGTACGAAGAGTGGTCGGATGATCCAGAGCTGCAAGTCCCAGCGATCGATGTATTTGTCGGTGATATTTATAGCGGCCTCCAAGTTCAGACGTGGTCTGATGATGATCGAGCCTATGCGCACGAGCACCTGCTGATCCTGTCTGGCCTCTATGGTGTCCTGCGGGCGTGCGATGGCGCTCTGCCCTATCGCCTTGAGATGGCGTATAAATTGCCGGATGGGCAAAATCTCTATAAGTTCTGGGGTGATTCTATCGCGTCGCTGCTACCAGCGGATACTAAATACATTATGAATCTCTCGGCAGTAGAGTATACCAAAGCAGTGCTTCCCTACACCAACGCACTGGCTATTACTCCTAAATTCCTTACTGTTAATCAAAAAACTGGTGAGCCAATTTTTGTGACCGTACACGCAAAGATTGCTCGCGGTGCGTTTGCTCGCTGGCTCATACAGTCAAAGACACAAGATCTGTTGGATCTTAAGGAGTTCTCTGACTTGGGTTATTGCTATAACGAGTCGTTAAGCACGGACGATCAGCCTGTTTTTGTCTGTGAAGAGTTTGGTGGTATAGGACTCAGTGTTCGACTGACGAAATAATCTGGGTGTTTAGAATACGTCTTCTTCGTCTTTTTTGCGTTTGCGTTTCCAGGCAATTAGGATAAAGAGTAAGGTGCCTGCTATTGCGAGGGTAGCTAAACACACTGTTGTTATACCAATGGGAGTGTTGGTTTGTCCTTGATGCTTATCTGCTTCACTATCTTTTGCGGTGCTATCGCCATTTTCA